>JBGSWU010000132.1:0-7494 GCA_041751795.1 Thermomicrobiales bacterium | reverse complement strand
CAAAAGGTCTTCCGGCGTGCGGTGAGCCTCGGACCGCAGGACGATACCAACGCTGGTTGATACGAACATGTCATGTCCGTTCAACTTGAACGGCGTTGACAGCGCCATCGTGACTCGTTCGGCGACCATCTCCGCTTCGCGTTCGCTGTTGAGTTCTTCCAACAGGATCGTGAACTCATCGCCACCCAGTCGAGCAACGGTGTCACCGGGTCGCAGGCAACCTCGAATTCGACCAGCGACGGCAATCAGCAGCTGGTCACCGGCATCGTGCCCGAGCGTATCGTTGATGAGCTTGAAGTGATCGAGGTCGAGGAACAGGACTGCGAGTTGCGGATCCTGACGACGCGCCCGTGACAGCGCATGTTGCAGGCGATCGGTGAACAGGGCACGGTTCGGCAGACCAGTCAGCGGATCATGGAATGCCTGGTGAACCAACCGCTCTTCAAGCTGCTTGCGGTCGGTAATATCGTGCAGCGTCGCCAGCATCCGGTCGGGTCGCCCCTTCGGGTCGAACAGGATCTCGATCTGGCTGTGAACAAACCGTTCAGCACCATCCTTACGGACGATGCGGTGATCGATCCCAATCGGTGTTTCACCACGCATCGCACGCCCGAGAATGCCGGAGACCATATCACGATCGTTTGGATGAACGGCGTCGGTAAAGACATCCTGGTCCACATCGTCCGGGCTTCGCTCGATACCGAGAATCCGATACATCTCATCCGACCAAAGCCGTTCGCCGGTGCCAATATTCCACTCCCAACTGCCGAGATGCGCCAATCGCTGCGCCTCGTGCAGGTTGGCCTCAGCTCCGCGCAGCCGTTCTTCGACTCGGCGCCGAACCGTGACGTGGTGATGGAGCGAGGAATACATTGCGGCAACTGGCAGCAGTAACAGCGCTAGCGCCCAGAGATGCGCATCGGCGACGATCGCCGCCAGTAACGCGACACCAATCTGTCCCAGATGCATCAGCGTTTCGGCCCGGTCAAGAATGGCTGTCGAGCCCAACCATATCTTCAGTGGCGACGTACCTTCTTCCAGGCCGATGATGATCGAAACGGTCGCAGTGTTCACGATATACAGCGCGAACCCGGCGATAAAGATTGCTGCAAGCGTGTGTAACGAGCCGAAATCTGGATTTCCCGGCTGCCAACCAAATCCAGCCATGATCAGGCCGGCCGTTGCTGCCTGAAGAACCATCTGAGCGCCATTGAAGAAGAACTGCGCCCATGACTCGCGCCTGATGGCCTGAGCGACCAACGCACCCAGCGCAACGATGACGATAGCGATCCCTGGTTCGAAGATCAACGCGGCAGCAAGAATCACGGTCGTATCAAGATGCTGGCGGGTCTTCCATGCGAACGGGAACGTAAACATGACGGAGGACGCGAACGCAACGACAAACGTCACGGCGAGAAAACCGTGCTGCAAATCAAGCGTGGCGTCATAGAACAATCCAAACACCATCGCAGACATCGCGATGATGCCGAGAATCGTGATATAGATCCGGGTGGCGAGTCTGAGTGGCGGCATGTCCATCAATCTACTCCCGGCTACTCGACCGAAGCCGGAATGGCCGAACCACGCGTGGTGACCGGGTCGTCGACGGACGGAGGAACCGGCAACGGCGGGTAACCCGCTGGTCGGAAGCTTGGGAATTCGCCGTGCTGCTCACGCAGGTAACTCACCATCGCCTCGACGATACGCGGGTCCCACTGTGTGCCAGCGCCATTCTCGAGAATCGCAACCGCCTGCTCGATGCGCATCGCATCGCGATAGGATCGGTTCGAGGTCAACGCATCGAACGTATCGGCAACGGCGACGATGCGCGCTCCGAGCGGGATATCTTCACTGGAGATGCCATCGGGGTAGCCAGATCCGTCCCATGCTTCATGGTGATGGCGAACGATTTCCGCACCGAGACGGTAGGCTGCAAATCGAGAGACAACGTTCGCTCCGAGGGCGGGATGCTGTCGCATCTGCTCCCACTCGTCCGGCGTCAGTTCGAAGTCTTTGGAAAGAATGACCGAATCCACGCCGGCCTTCCCGATGTCGTGAACTCGCCCGGCCTGCTCAATGACATCGGCTTCCTGCTCGGTCAGTCCAATCCGGTTCGCAATCGTCCGCGACATTGCGGCGACCCGACGAGAGTGTCCAGCCGTATACGGATCACGGAGCTCCATGACTTCGACCAGTGATGCGAGGGCTTCATGCGTATCAACCCGTAGTTGAACAGTCTGGCGGACTGATTGGTGAACCAGAACAGCCGGAAGCGCCAGGAACGGCAACGCCAGCGGCTGGTCGACTGCCAGCAACGCCGAGATCGTACCGAGCGCGGTGAGTGTCACATGCGGCATCAGATCGAGGGCAATCGTCGATCCCCAGACCCGGAGCGGATTCAGACCGAGCTGGAGCGCGCCAGCCAGCGCGACGAACCAGGTGTTCAGCATATGCATGACGGTCGCGGTCAGCGCGATTGCTGCGAGGCTCCCGAAGTCTCCAACACGTGGTCCCAGGTCCAGCGACGAAAACACCTGGTAGCTGAGCGCGCCAGCCGTGACGTAGAGAACCGTCTGACTGACGTTGAACAACGCCTCCATCACTTCGGCCCGTCGGAGGCGCTGCGCGATACTCGCCGCAACCAGCAACAGCAGCCCTGGCACCCACACTGGGAGCAGGAGGATCATCACGACAACGGCTGCGGCGGTGATATTGATATTCGTCTTATGGGTTAAATGAAGCGGGAACCGCTCCGCGACGGTCGCCATCGCCAGCAGCATCACGACGTAGACGGCTTCTCGACCCGTGAGTGGTTGCCTGGTGAACGCAAGCACAATGAATGGCGCGATCGGGCCAACGATGCTGATCAGCAACAAATAGCGCAGTAACCCTGGTGGAAGACCGGCATAGCCGAACCTCTCCAGGGTATGCGCAACCGTCGCTTTAAGAGCTGGTGTCGTGCTGCCATTTGGTCCATTGCTCATGGGCAGAACGCGACCATCCATGACTTCGTCAATCCTTTGTCTGACGATACCACGCTACCTCGTACAGGCAACGTGACCTATCGGTACTGTTCTTGTCTGCTTACGGTGTCGATGTACCGTCGCCAATCATTGTCGTGACCCATGTACCAGTGTTTACACCCTGGAACACGTGCGTCTCATTGCCTTCAATAACCGTGATCTGGATCGGGAATGTTGGTGACATATCGAGGAGCGTCGCCTGGGCTGTATCGGTTGGAACAGACACCCGGATTCGGACAGGAAATTCACCACGCTTGTCAACGATTCCGCTCACGTTATCGGAGAAGGACACAACCTCGCCATGGCCATTGAATCCGTCGTCCGTCAGGGTTATCAAACGGTTGATCCCCTTCGGCGTCTCGAATTTGACCTCGACTGGGCCGTTGACAAGTTGGACTGATGCATCTGGAATCGCGATCCACACCTGGACCACGTTTCCATTGAGGATGACGATCGGATCTCGCGCACACCATCGCCGCCCCGCCGAGGCCGGCGAGGCAATAAGCATTGTGGCGAGGATCGCCAGGCTTAAACATAAAAACAGTCGTCTCATCGGCCTATCCTTCTTCACCCGCCAATCCGGCGAATGATCGAAATCGGGCGATGAGAGGTCATCGGTAGCGCAGCCGTCGTGACGTTTCCGCCGTAGACCTGTCGCTTTGCGACCCTGCGTTTCCGCAGGTGTGCCTTTGTCGTGACGTCCCATCCGAACATCACAGCATGCAGATCATGGTAGCCATCACCAGCCGAAGCCGACAGAGACAGAAGTACGGGATAGCGCTAAACTCCCGGCCCGAAATGCAATGTCGGAAACAAATATTCTGTCGCACGCGGCAAACAGGACCGATGTAACCTACGAGGTGCCATCGCCTGCTCGTACAATCGCCAGGACAGGCGATCGCTCACGAGGTGGACAGGTGTGTTCCTCCATGGCTTCAATGGCTGAGATCGAAACAACCACGCACGGATCACTCAATTCCGCAGACATGTCCGACGAGCAGATCGCCGAGATAATCGTGACGCGGGCCTACGCCGACGAGCGTCGGCGAACACGCGAACCATTACCGCGCTGGCTTGGTCCAGCCATGCGAGCCCTGCCAAAAGTGCTGGCGATCGTCACTGTCGCGAACGGTCTGATCGGGTTGCTGGCGATCGCCGCCCCTTGGCTGCAGATGCTCCTCGGCACGACAGCGACGAAACCGCTCTACGTGGCCTATTCCTTTATCTGCCCTCAGCGCGACTCACACACCTGGTTTATCGGTGACACGCCGATGGCGATGGAGCAGCGAATGGTGTCGATGTATGTCGCATTCGGCGTTGCCGGTGCGGCCTACCTGCTCTGGGACCGATTCCGACGGCCGCTACCAACCTGGGCAGCGCTGCTCGCCATCGCACCAGCACTGATCGATGTTGCGATCTCTACGACCGAGCTTCGACCGAGCACGGAAATCTCGCGCCTCTGGACCGGCACGATCGGCTCGCTCGGCATCGTCTTCTGGGCGTATCCGAGATTCGACGAACAACTCCACGTCGTTCAGAAGAAAGTCACGCTGCTGCGGCAGATGGTCACTGAGTAGCGACACCTACCTACCTGGACGTCAATTCGGTAAACAGGCGCTGCGTTTCTTGCGAGGGTTCCATCGACGCGTACTCAGCCAGCGCCTGCCGGCATCGCTGCATGATTGCCGGAAGCTGCGTGGCCTTGCCCCCTGCGTACAACGAACGCATCAGGAGTCGATATCCCGATTCGTAAACCGGGTCAAGCTTGATCAGTTCGCGGGCTTCGAGTTCGGCCAGGGCCGGATTACCGCGACCGAGTTCGGCTTCGACGGTCGATTCGAGTGAACGTATCTGAATATCGCGTAAGACCTGCCGCTCGCCGATAATCCATGGTCCTTCCTCTCCTATCAGGAAGCCACGGCTGGCGATTTCCAATGCGACACGCGCTTCGGACAATGCCGCATCGTAGTCAGCCTGCCGAAGCGACGTTTCAGTCGCATGAATCGCGCTGCGAGCACGTTCGTAATCAATGAACGTGCCGGGCGGAAGGTACAGGATGTAGCGACCGACTTCTCCCCGAATGCCGATCTCGTCGGTGAATGGGGTGTTTCGGAGTAATCGGCGCAGGCGGCTGACGAGCGCGTTGATCGTCGCGTCCCAGGTGTCTGGAATATCGGTCCCCCAGAGCGCATCGACCAACTCGTCCCGGCTGACCGGACGCCTGCGACTGAGCACGAGGTACGCCCAGAGCCGCCTGCCCTGCCGTGCTGGAAACTCAGTTTCACGCATGACGCCATCTGCATGCTCGATCGCGAGCCGTCCGCAGATGTAGACCCGTAACAGCGCAGCGTCCGCCACGCGATCTCCATTCGTATCCAGCCAATCGTGTGTTGCACATTATGATGCTGCTGCAACCTTGCTGCAATGTCATAGCAATCGCTATTCCGCATAATGCGGATATCGATTGTTTGAACGATGCACTGACCCATGTGTCGGTGTCATATGCAGGGAGGCGCCCCATGAGCTCGCAAGCCAGCCAGGTCTTCAAGGTCGTTCGCTGCAATTGCGGTGTCGAACTCCGCAGTGCCAATGAGCAGGAACTGATCCGAACCGTCCAGGATCACGCCCGCCAGAGTCACGATCTCGACCTCAACGACGAGCAGGTCCGTTCGATGATGGAGATCGATCAGTAGACTCCTGACCTCATCGCGTGCAGCTGCTGACCAGTGGCTGCACGCAACACCTCGCATTTCTCGAGATCCTCATTCCAATGAAATGAATAAGAACTGGACCAGTGCATCGCTGGTTCAGTTCCTTGTGCCATCTGAATTGGCAATCAGCAACGCCGGAGGTATCAATGCGTCGGTTGCTCCTTGTGTTACTCCTGATCGTGACCCTGGTCACGCCATTTGCTCGACCAGTTCCGGTGGACGCGGCTGGTCAGGAACTCTACTGGGACGATGACGGAACGACCTTCGCGACCTTCAGCGCGAACGAGCATGTCACCATTGTCTTTGGAACGATTCTCTTCGCGTGCGACTTCTTCTATCCGACTGCCGATGTCTACGTCGTGCAGGGGACGCCGACCGTCGGCGATACCCTAACTGATGTCAACGGCAAGCAGAACACGGTCTTTGGAGCGACCGGGGGGCTGTTCAGCGACACGATCGCGATCACCAAGCCGTCCGGTACTCTCGGCAATGGTCGGTACACCGTCGTCTACGACGAATGCCAGGACGGCAAGCTCGACGCCATCGACGCCGTCTTCACCGATGCCTTTGAGGTCGTGCTACCCTCGACGCTTCCACCGATCGACCCCGCGATTGTGACCCTCAAGTCAGATGCCGATCAGCTTGCCACTAGGATGCAAACCGCCCTAAACCTCCTTGAAATGTATGAGGAGTATCAGGAACTGCAGTCAGCGATCGAGTGCATCAAGTCACTTGGGGACTGCATCATCTCGATGATCGTCGACGAGATTACTGGTGCGGTCATCGACAAGATCAAGGAACTGCTCGGTCTGACGGTCGATCCGAAGGTGGCCGCTCGCGATGCCGCCGTCGATACAATCAGTCACTGGAAGGGCATCGCCGCTGATCCGCCGGATCCAGCATCCCAACAGCACACCGTGATCGAACGGGCCACACCAACTGATCCACAAACGGACGATCCGCTCGTCACAGCGGAAGTCGCACTCGGAAATGCCCATCTGAACGAGGCCGCACTAGCCGAAGCGCTCCTGCATGCGCTAGAGCGCTATCAGGGTGCAGTCGCCGCCGCCGACGGTGACTGGGCGCTCGTCCATGCCCGCGATATTCAGACGTTCTCAACCTTGATGGCTGGGCAACTGGAGCAATCCAGCGCTGCGGCCGGTGATCTCATCATCGCGCTTACCGTCACCACGCGTAACGTCGACGGCGTTTCAACGGCGCTGACAGCCGACCGGCAACGGATCGTTGCCAGTGGCTTCTTCCCAGACGAGGAGCGTCTCCTGCTCAACCTCGGGATGACCCAGGGCGATGTCGACGTGTTGCGTTCGCGAATCGCGGGCGCAACAGGAACCGTTACTGAATCAGAACTTATCAATGCGCTTACCGATCTGATCGTGGCCAACTCCGCCGCAATCCCCAATCTGCACGCACTGGCCGCTGACATGGCCGTCATCATTGACGGTGTTCTGGCCGATCCTTCGACAGCTGGCGATTTCCCGGCTGCCAACGCCAGTGGGCCATACGATGGCGTCGAGGGCGACGCGATCACGCTGATCGGCTCAGCGTCAACGAGTCTGAGTGCGATCGTTGCCTACGACTGGGACGTGGATGGCGACGGTGCATTCGACGACGCCTCCGGCCCGGTCGTCGCACCAACCTTCCCGGCAGCTTTCGACGGCTACGTTGGGTTGCGGGTCACCAACTCCGCAGGACTGACCAGTACGAGCTACGCTGCGCTCAGTGTCAGCAGTGCCAACGAT
>JBGSWU010000131.1:0-8093 GCA_041751795.1 Thermomicrobiales bacterium | reverse complement strand
AAGCAGGACAGGATCATGCGCTGGGAAGTCGTCAAACTCCCAGCGCATCCTTCATTTTCGAGAAGAATCCCTTTTCTCTCGGCATCGAGGCCGTTTCGAGAGTCCTGTCGAGTTGTTCGAACAACTGCCGCTGTTCCGGTGTGATGTGGGTTGGAATGACGACGTGGACGGTGACGATCTGATCGCCACGGTCGCCACCGCGCAGGTCAGGAACACCTTTGCCACGCATCCGAAACTGCTGGTTTGGCTGGGTTCCAGCCGGGATCTCGAACGGCGACGGACCGTCAACCGTCGGGATCTCGATCTTCTCTCCGAGCACCGCCTGGGCGACCGTCACCGGGAGATCGTAGAGAATGTGCTTCCCGGTTCGCCCCAGTTCCTTGTGCTGCTTGATCTTGAGGGTAACGAACAGATTGCCTGGCATACCATCGCGAATCTGCTCGCCCTGACCAGTCAGCCGTAGGGTCGAGTTCTCGTCGACGCCCGGAGGGACAGAGACGACGATTTTGCGGGTTCGCGCAATCCGGCCCCGGCCCCGGCAAGTCGGACATGGATCGCTGACCGTGACGCCTTCGCCGCCGCAGCGGTCGCAGGTGCTCGATGTCATGAATTGGCCGAGGATCGTGTTCTGGACGCGGCGCATTTCGCCGGTACCGTTGCATTGCGAACAGGTCGGCGGGGTCTGACCGTCTCGCATCTTCGTTCCGCGGCAATCGTCGCATGGTTCGTAGCGATTGACCTCGACTTCGCGCTCGATGCCGAAGATCGCTTCTTCGAATGAGAGTTCCAGCGAAATGCGAATATCCCCGCCACGCTGGATCGTTCGCTGGCGACGGCCACTTGTCGCACCGCCACTGAAGAATGTCTCGAACAGATCGCCGAACGGAGAGCGACCACCGAATGGGTCTCCACCCATTCCGCCGCCATTGACGGCAGCATGGCCGAACCGGTCATAGGCTGCCCGTCGGTCGGCATCGGCCAGAACCTCGTGGGCTTCGTTGATTTCCTTGAACATGTCTTCGGCGTTGGCGTCCTTATTGACGTCGGGATGGTATTGGCGTGCCAACCGCCGGTAGGCTTTGCGGATGTCGTCGGCGCTCGCATTGCGGCTGATACCGAGTACATCGTAATAGTCGCGCTTCTCGGCCATCTACAGTTCACCTGATTCAGTGCGCCGGTTGGCTGGACCGCAGTGCGGAAACCGGCAGCGTTTGTATCGTGCAATTGTCCCGGCAGCCACGACCCTTGCCGCGCCTGCACATCAAATGATAGCAGCGGAGGTCCAACCGTCAACGCCCCCTGGCACTTTCAGGACGAGAGTGCCAATTCGGAAGTGTTCTTCTTCGAGTAAAGCCACGGTCTGACCGAGGCGATGTGTACTCTCACGAATCGGGTAGCATTGTGGCAACGCGATTGAGGGTGGATACAAACGTTCGAAGTTGTCCGCTCGCGTTCCGGCTTGGGCGGTCCAGTGTCACGAACAGGTGAGGAAACACGATGGCAGATTCGAATCCCGTGCGTGTCGAGCAGCCACTGAAGCGCATTCTCGGCTGGGATGACATTATGGGCGAAGTCGACGACCTTGTTCTGCGCATCGGCAACGATTACGACGCGATGCTGGTTA
The DNA here is from genome assembly GCA_041751795.1 of Thermomicrobiales bacterium. Lineage (GTDB taxonomy): Bacteria > Chloroflexota > Chloroflexia > Thermomicrobiales > CFX8 > JBBECJ01. The sequence goes on along the minus strand of JBGSWU010000131.1, from coordinate 6,469 downwards.
TCACCCGAGGCGGAATGGTCCCAGCCTGCCTCATCTCCGAACGACTGGATATCCGAAACATCCTCGTCGCCGCCGTTCAACTCTATACCGGGATTGGAATGACCCTGGACGCGCCGATCTTCCTGCAGTTTCCCAGTGATGCCCTGCTGCACGGCAAGAAGATTCTCGTCGTCGATGACGTCTGGGATAGTGGCCGGACAGCGATGTGCGTTCGCCAGCGCATTCAGGCGAGCGGGGGAATCCCGACGCTGGCAGTGCTGCATTACAAGCCACGCGCTTCGCAGTTTCCGGATGAACAGCCAGACTTCTACGCCGAACTGACCGATGACTGGCTCGTCTACCCATGGGACGACGAGCGCTGATCGCCCGGTTCACGAGCTTCAGCGTGTCAACCAGCCTCGTCGGTCCATCTCGCTGGTGACATCGTTCAATGATTCGAGCACGGCGTCAGCCATTGAAACACCGTCGTTGTTTCCATGCTCGCCCGGAATGGCGAAACAGTACATTCCTGCGGCTTTGGCTGCGACGACGCCATTCGGTGCGTCTTCAAGCGCGAGGCAGGTCGTTGGATCGACACCGAGCTTTTCCGCAGCGCGCAGGTACACATCTGGATGAGGCTTGCCGCGGGTCACCAGTTCGGCAGTGATTTCGTAGTCGAAGCAGCCAGCCAGCCCTGCGCTTTCCAGGGCCAGATCGACATACCGGCGATGACCGGATGTCGCCAGGGCAATCGGGATGTCGAGCGACCGCAGCTCGTCGATCAGTGAACGCGCACCATCATGCGGATGGATCGCTCCGGGGACGGCTGCGAGAAAGATCTCGTCGCGATCGTGCAGGGCCGTTGCTTCATCGATCGGCAGGTCGAGCATTTCGATCGGGATCTTGACGGCATCAACGGCGCGTAGGCCGAGCATTCGCGGGAGGATGTCAGGTGTCATGACGGCACCGAACCGGCTGACATACTCATGCCACGCCCATGCCTGTAATGGTTCGGAATCGATCAGGAGACCATCAAGATCGAAGACAACAGCGCGAATGGGTTGCACGCTCATGGTCGGGCATGCAGCGGCAGGAACAGCCCCGCCCGCCGTTGAGCAGTCCGGAACAGCGCTGGTCCCGCCATCAGGATGTACATTCTTCCTTCCAGCCCTTCTATGAGCGGCAGCGGCAGCGCCTTCGCGCCGATCTGCGCACCGAGGAGCGCGCCGACCATAGCGCCAACAGCCGCTCCTTCGCGTCCACTGTTCACGGCTTCCAGCACTCCTCGTTCAAAATCGTCGCGGTGAATGCCGAACAGGTACAGTGCGCGGGCGACTGCCTCCGCGATCGTGTTCCCGGGGCCGATTCTCGCGAGGATTGCCTCATCACGTTCACTGGTCGTGCGGTTGATGAGTGCTTCGGCAGCGATTCGCACTTTTCTCGCTGTGTCGTCTTCGTCGATAAACGCCAGCACCTCGCTGGCGACCATCTCAGGGACAACCTCGTGCTGGACCGCCAGGCTCACTGCCCACGCCAGCGCCAGCGCTCCATTGACAGCGTCCGGATCGGCGTGGGTGATCAATGTCGCCCGCATCACCTCGCGCACGAACATCTCGGAGTTGATTTGCCCTAAAGCGTGGACGAGCCCAATGGGTGCGATTCTTGCAGCCGGTCCCGGTTCGATCGGTCCATCCCCGACCAACCCGTGCTGGTACTCGCCGGTTTCGTCCGCGCGTTCGATGGCTGCGCGAGACGTCGGATCGACGAGGTGGCCGTGTTCGCTGCGGAGGACTTGGACAAAGCGATAGCCGGTGGTATCCGGATCAATGAACCCGTTGGACGAAACGAGCGTTTCGACCAGGCACAGTGCGAATTCGGTGTGCGACGTGAACTGCCCTGCCTGAACCTTCTCCGTGCCGTCCACATCCAATAGCGGCTCGTAGCCAATAATCGGCGAATCGTTCGAGCCCGCACTGGACGGCATTCCCAACGCGTCACCGATTGCCATGCCAAGCAGGCAACCCAGGTAGCGGTCGGCGGCGGTCGGTTGGGGCAAGGGTGACATCGGCAGTACTTCCATCGGTATACGTATCGTTACGCGAATCACAAACGCTCGAATAGCGTACCGCATCGTTGTCACTGCTGGTCGCAATGGATGGACACGGGTACTATGGCCATGCAATCACGGTCGTCGATGAGGGAAGGCGGGAATGCGTGGAAAACGAGCGCAGCAAAGCGCGTGTAAAGGGGATGCAGCCGGCTAGTCGAGCGGTCCACAGTGGTGAACGGCCCGATCCTCCGCAGTTCACGCCGGTCGTGACACCGATCTATCCTGGTTCTGCCTATGTCTATGACGATCTGGAGATCATGGACGCCGCTCTCGGTGGCGCCGAGGGCAAATACGTCTACACACGATACGGCAATCCAACGACGACCGCTCTCGAAACGGCCATCGCAGATCTCGAAGGAACAACATCGGCAGTCTCGTTCTCGTCGGGCATGTCAGCCATCCATGCTGCGATCATGACCAGCGTCGTGGCAGGCGACGCGATCGTCGCGTCACAGGATCTGTATGGCGCGACTTATCAGATGCTTTCCGGATTCATGCGTGAATGGGGATGCACGGTCGAGTTTGTTGATACCCTCGACCTGGCCGCTGTCGAGGACGCCGTTGGCCGCTTGTCGCCAGCGTTGATCGTCTGCGAAGTCATCTCAAATCCGCTGATGCGTGTCACAGATGTCCCGAGAATCGTCGAAATCGCGAAGAAGGTCCGGGCAGCGGTACTTGTCGACGCGACATTTAATTCACCTGTCCTCTACACCCCTGCCGCGGATGGTGCTCAACTCGTCGTCCATTCATTGACGAAGTACATCGCGGGTCATGGTGATGTAACAGGCGGTATCGTCGCGACGACATCGATGCGGCGTGAGCGGCTAGCAAACTTCGCGAAAATGGCGGGCGCGATCTTCGGTCCGTTTGAGGCCTGGTTGGCCCTGCGAGGACTCAAGACGCTGCCACTGCGGATGGAGCGGCAGTGTCGCAATGCCGCGATCGTTGCAGCGCGATTGGCGAGCCATCCGCGCGTCGCACGGGTGAACTATCCGGGTCTGCCGAGTCACCCGAGCCATGCAACGGCCAAGCGTCTGTTTGGCGATCGCGGCTACGGCGGAATGCTCTCGATCGACATTCGCGATGCCGGACGTGAGCAGGCGTTTGCCTTCCTGGAAAGTCTAAACATGATCGTTCCCGCGACCTCGCTTGGCGACGTGTATTCACTGTCGCTGTATCCGGCGATGTCCTCACACCGGGCGCTGACACCGGAAGAACGCGAAGCCGTCGGTATCGGCGAGGGGTTGTTGCGCATCTCGATCGGGATTGAAGACCCCGAAGACATCATCAACGATCTGGACCAGGCACTGGAGCGAGCCGCTCGCGTGTCGTAGGCACCGTTCGGTTGGTGATGACGGACCGTCTTTACGTGCCGACGAATGCCGAATGCTGCTGGGAATTGAGCGTGTTCTGGAATCTGTTGCACAATAGACGTTGCTGAAAGAGACGTAGCCACGGGTCATCAGGCGAATATTGTATCCGGCACCCAGCCCAAACCCGCGCACCACAGTTCAACGCGGAATGCATCTGGGTGCTCGGCCCACTCTTCCAACTCGGCACAGATCGCGTTAAGGTGATCTTGATCGGCCCATCCCTGCTCGCGAATCGTCCGTTGAAGTCCAGCTGCTCGCGCTTGACCAAGATGAAATTCAGCAATCCGGTGAATCGCTTCCGGGGTTGAATGGTTGACGCAGTTAGCCATCACCTCAACATTGATGAATCCAGCCTCGCGAAGTAACGCCCGGTATCGATGAGGCGCGGATGTTGGTATCCCGTTGTGACGTCGGGCTCGATCGAGCAGTTCCAAAAATTCACGCAACAGCGGTGTCGACGGCTCGAGAATCTGATGGTCGGTCTTGATGTCCTTCACGGCGACGAATCCACCGGGACGTAGTACGCGATGAAACTCCCGTAACGCCGTGAGTCGATCCGCGACGTGCATAAGGACGGCGTGGGCGACAACCCCATCGAACGAGGCATCAGGAAAAGGCAGGTTGAACAGGTCGGCAGTTTCGAACGTCACGTTGGCCACAAGGCGCTCGGCCGCTAAGGCTCGAGCTCGGTCCACTTGTAGCGGTTCGTGATCTATACCGGTAACCTGGCCAGGCGCCACAATGTCAGCAAGCCCTACCGTGATTGAACCCGGTCCACAGCCACAGTCCAATAACTGCATCCCTGGGCGAAGGTGCGGCACAACAAACGCCACGACGTCAGTTGCCGAGCGGATGGCCATATAGTCGTGAGCTGCCGTAGTGTATCCGGCGACGTAGATGTCTCGATGCGGCGACGAGGAGTCGCGTGTCATGTAGAACCTCCCAAACGGTAGCCTGACGACCATCTGGATTAGGTGACAGAACGAGTGTAGCATCGGTTGGAGCGACTAGCCGCTCGCCAAGGTCTGTTGCGGGTGAATGGACGTGAGGTCCATGGCGATCGAGCGGTTCTTGTCGGTTTTGGATACGTCACCGCCATCGAACCCACCGTCATAGCCACCCATGGTTGTGGCGCGTGGGCTACCGGTGGGACATCACGCAAAAGGAGCAAGTGTGGCCATACAGGTTGATTCAAAGGTCGATGAGATTCGCGCGCAACTTCCAGCGGTACATTCGCAGGTGTACCTGAACACGGGAACGAACGGTCCACTCCCGCGTGTCGCCCACGAGGCGATGGCACAGATGGCCCTCACGGAGTTCGAAGAGGGCCGGATCGCGATGGATGGCTGGAAGACGAAGATGGCCCTCAAGCCAGCCGCTCGCGATGCACTGGCACGGGCATTCAATGTCAAGTCTGATGAGATTGCCCTGACCCAGCTGACGACCGAAGGCATGAACATCATGATCCACGGTGTCGATTGGCAGCGCGGCGACGAAGCCATCATTACCAACCTGGAACATCCCGGCGGTCAGCTTCCGCTATACGTCGCGGCCCATCGCAGTGGCGTGCAAATTCGGGTTGTGGATCTCGGGTATGGCGAGGGCGACGTCGCCGGTAAGATCGAACGCGTTATCACCAAGCGAACGCGCGCCATCGTCATTTCTCATCTCGCCTGGAACACCGGAGCAGTTTTGCCGCTGAATGAGATCGTCGAGGTCTGTCGCAGGCACGATGTGCTCGTTCTCGTCGATGCTGCCCAGTCGGCGGGATCGATCGATCCGAAGTTGTATGAGAACGATCCTGACGCCTATGCGATGCCGGGCCAGAAGTGGATGTGTGGACCGGAAGGGACAGGCTCGCTCTGGATTCGCGAAGAGCGCATCAGCTGGTTCCAGCAGACGTACGTGAACTACGGGAACGCGATGGGCGGCGTCGACAACATGGGTGGCTACTTCACGCCGACCGCTGGTGCGGCTCGCTTCGACCGGATCGCGACGTACTTCCCGCTTATTGCCGGTCAGCGGGCAGCGACCGAATGGCTCGTCGATGACGTCGGCTTTGATTGGGCATACGATCGGATCGCGACGCTCGGCAGGCTGACCTACAAAACGCTCGATAGTATCGACGGCGTTAGTATCCTGACGCCGAAGGACCGCATGGCCGGTCTCATTTCGTTCAACCTTGCCGGGATCGAGCCAAGCGACCTTGTGACGGCACTTTTCGATCGTGGGTTTACGCTACGGACGATCCCGTCGCCGTCGTGCGTTCGGATGGCGACCGGCTTCTATAACACTGAGGAAGAGGTCACGAACCTCGGCTCGGCGATCGAAGAGGTCAAGCGCGAGTTGCCGAAGACGTTGTAGTTCCACGCAGGGACGTGCGGTAACGCGATGGCCCACCTGTGGGTGCGGAAGTCGCGTTGCCGCGTAGCGTTCAATTTGCGGCGACGTCAGCGAATCGATTTGATGAGAACATGCTGGTGGCGTACGGCGTCGATCCATCGACCGCCAATCCGGCAAGGATCTCACCAATTACCGGACTGAACTTGTAACTCGTACCGGAACACCCGCAGGCGTAGACGACCTGCGGGTGTTCCGGGTGTCGTTCGATGATGTAGTTCTCGTCCGGAGTCATCGTGTACATGCAGGTGATCTCGTGGCGAACCGGTCCGCTCGCTCCCGGCATGTAGCGATCGAGGACATCCCGAAGCATCGCGATTTCCTCAGCGTCAATCGTTCGGCGAATCTTGCGCGCCGTCGTCGGCTCGCCGTTCTCGTGACGACCAATTTTGACACCCTGGCCTTCGATCGACGGCATGCCGTAATAGTTCCCTTCCGGAACGCTCAACAGGAAATCGGTTGCGCCGTGTTCTGCTGTCCAGAGATCCGGTCGTTCAGGTTCGAAGTAGATGTTGACGATTCGGACGACCTGTAGCGGCAGCCGAAGGTTACGGAGGAGTTCCTCTGACCACGGCCCGGCGCTGATGATGAGGCGATCTGCACGGTA
>JBGSWU010000130.1:0-23979 GCA_041751795.1 Thermomicrobiales bacterium | reverse complement strand
GCGACAGTGAGTGTGCCTTCGTTGAACAGTTCAATGTAGCCTTGGGCGTAGAAGTGATTTGCTGCCGTGTCGGCATGTTCCGGTTCAGCCGTGCCGGTCCCCATGAAGTAGAAGGTACCGGTTCGTTCGCCGTCCGTGTCGCCAGGGGCGTACAACGCCGCTTGCCCTGACAAAACGTCGCCACGTGACATGAACGCTTCGTCATCAGGTTCATTACCGAGTGCCGGAACGATCTCGAACGCCTCTTCCGCAAAGACAATCTCGAAATCGACCGTGCGAGGCTCCTGGCTTTTTGCGTTTGGGACGAGTAGCAGCCCCGCGAGTATGATTACGATGCCAATGAGAAGAACCCGCTGTGCAGTTTGGCCGAGGAGTCTGTTTGCCATGTTCATCTCTGCCTTTCTGATCTGGTGTTGCCATTGATGAAGGGGTTACGGATGTCAGCAAGTGATTCCGACGCCGGTAGCCTTTTTCTTGGAGACGCTGGCTGCTAACCAACGAGAATTGCTTACCGGACGATGATCATTCCTCTTGTTTGCTGTCACACCTCCTTACGTTGTGTCAGGGTCACTCAGGTCCATGGCGGCATCGCGGGCGGCGTGCGGCTGCGCACAGATCCAGTCGAGAGCAGCATCGATCGATTCGACGAGCACTTTGTCACCGGACTGGATATGCTCGATTTCGATTCGAACCTGGTCATCACCAAGCTGCCAGCATCGGACGAGGAATGAACGGAGGTTTTTCGGCATCGCTCCTCCCTGACCTCCTCTCCGAAGCGTCGATTGCCTCGATGAGGAGATCGTATGGAAGCGCCGTTAGCAGGGGAGTAGTTGGAGAATCTACGTATACGTAGGAGGAGAGTGGCGGAACTATTCGTCGGTGGACACGAGTCCGTGGTCGATCGTCCAGGTGCGTAGCCCGGCACGGGAGGAGATGTTCAGTTTTCGCAGGATGTTGCCGACGTGAGTGTCGACCGTTCGGTTCGACGTGCCGAGCCGTTCTGAGATCTGGCGGTTTGTCAGTTCCTGTGCGACGAGAAGTGCGATTTCTCGCTCTCGAGCCGTCAGTTCCGGCATCGCAGTACTGGAGGGGCTGGACGACGTCCCGTCGAGTCCAGCGAGCGCGATTTCCATGGCCTGCTCAGCAGTCATCGCTGCTCCCGCTTCCGATGCAGCCAGCCAGATGGCCTCGTCGATGCGTGCCCGAACCGTGTCGATCGCTGGTTGAAGGATTGAGCGATCGGCTGGCGAGAGTTCCGCACCGGCTGCACCGCGAAATGCATCGGCAGCGGCAAGAAGGTGCGCAGCCTGTGCAGCATCGCCGTTGGTCGCCAGGAGCTTGGCAACGATGTCGAGACAACTCGCGCTGACGACGGTGTTGTGAAGGTCCCGGGCAACAGCGAGGCTATCGCGCAGATGTGCTACCGCTGATGCCCTGTCGCCCAGTGTCCATCGCACGTCGGCGAGGTTCGCAAGCGAGATTGCAATCCCGTGTTTGAAATCGATCGTCCGAAAGACTGCGAGTGCTTCTTCCAGCATTGGAGCCGAGCGATCGTAGTCACCCTGGTTCCGTGCCATCTCGGCCAGATTGTTAAGGATGATTGCCACACCGTACTCGCCGCCACGCTCGTGTTGCAGGTTGAGGCTTTCCTCCCACCAGGTTCGCGCCGCCTCGTAGTCGCCCTGGTAGTAGGCGATATCGGCCAAGTTACCGAGTGCTGTCTCGACTTCCAGGAGATCGCCGATGGCGCGGGCGAGTGACAACCCCTCTTCGTGGGCGGCACTGGCGCGGACATACTCCCCCTGATTACCGAGCACGCTACCGAGGGCGCTGAGCGCGTTGAGGATTCCCTTGCTGTCGCCGCGTTCCCGGTTCAATGCCAGCGATTTCTCGATGTATGGCAAGCTCCGGTCGTAGTGCCCCTGTGCCCAGGCCAGCGAGCCAGCCGCTTGCATCGTCCTGGCGCGGTCGGCGACCGGCGCTCCAGCTGACGCGGCGAGGACGCGGTCGATCCACCCCTGACCTTCGCTCAAGTGCCCGTGGAGCCACCAGAAGCGCCAGAGCGCGGCGACCAACCGGCTGGCGAGGTCACGGTCGTGCTTGATGGACCAGGCAAGCGCGGCCCGAAGATTGTCATGCTCGGTTTCGAGACGCTCAAGCCAGATGCGTTGTTGATCCCCGCTGAGCTGTGGTTCGGCCTGCTCCGCGAGTTGGGTAAACACGGTTGTATGTGCTGCGTGTACCCGCTCGGCGTTCGGTCGCGTGGCCAACTGCTCCTGGCCGTACTGGCGCACCGGTGCAAGTAATCCGTAGCGGGTGCTGCCAGTCATACTCGCTCGTGCAGCCACGAGGGATTTGTCAACGAGTTGCGACAAGCCTTCAAGGACGTCGCTATCTGACCGGTTGGCTGAAGTGTGTCCCGTCGAGGCGGCGAGAGCTTCTGCCGCTTCGAGATTCCAGCCTCCTGAAAATACCGAGAGGGTGACGAACAGTTCCTTATCGGCATCGCTCAGGAGTTGATAACTCCAGTCGATCACCCGCCGCATCCCGCGGTGCCTGGCGACGATCAGCCGACTCTGGCTCGATAGCATTCCGAGCGATTCATGCAACCTCAACGCGATTTCCGCTGGCGACAGGACGATGATTCGGGCAGCGGCCAACTCGATCGCGAGCGGGATTCCTTCCAGACGGCGGCAGATGTCAGCAATCGCCGTCACATTGTTCGTTGTTAACTGAAATGACGGCTGACGGTATCGTGCGCGATCGACAAACAGGCCAACCGCATCGGTGGCCGCAATCGTTTCGAGATTCGAACCAGCGTCGTTCGGGAGTGACAGCCCGGACAATCCCCAGATCACTTCTCCAGGCACGCCGAGCGCTTCGCGGCTCGTCGCGAGGATTCGTATGCCGGGACAGTGGCTCAGCAGTGCATGGACCAGTTCGGCGATTGGCTCGATAAGGTGTTCACAGTTGTCGAGAATGATCAGCGTTTGTTTCTCGCGCAAACCATCGATCAGCGATTCGCGGAGCGATTTCCCCGGCACATCCGTCGTTTCTATTGCTTGGGCGATCGCTTGTTCGATCAATGATCCATCGGTGAGCGCTGCCAGTTCGACCAGCCAGGTTCCATCGGGTGTCTCTTCGATCCGTTCGCTGGCGAGTTCAAGTGCCAGTCGGGTCTTGCCGCTGCCACCAAAACCGACGATCGTCAGTAACCGGCCTGCGACGATCAGACGCCGAAGGTCGGCCAACTCGGACTGCCGTCCGACGAAACCGGTCAGTTGAGGGGGTAGATTCGTCCGCCGTGCCGATTGCTCTCCCTGTCGCCATGCGATGGGTGGGTCATCGACGTCGGCATGTTGCCCTGCAACGATGTCTGAGTGAAGACGTTGCGTTACACGGTCTGGTTCTGCGTCAAACTCCGTCCGCAGGATGTCAACAAGCGTTTGATACTGGCGTAACGCCAACCGTCGCTGGCCGATCCGCGCATAAGCGCGCATCAAGGCTCCATGTGCTTCTTCGGACGTCGGTTCAACGGCAATGACGCGTCGCAGTGCATCTACAGCCTGTCTGTGGTTGCGACAAGAGTCATGGATCCGCGCCAGTTCGGTCAGTAGCGTTAGATAAGTCTCACGAAGTGATTCGCGACGTACAGCCGACCAGTCCTCGTAGCGGTCTTCGGGAAGGAGATCGCCGTTGTAGGAATCAACGGCGATCTCATACGCGCACAGATCTTGTGACCGTCGTGCGATGGCGGCTGCTGCTTCGAACGCGACGACATCGATCCAGACGGCTCCTTCCGGCGCGAGTCGCAGTTGTTCTCCGTGCCAGCGCAGAAAACATCGTGTGTCGCGGGGCGCGGATTCGATCGTCTGCCGGGCGACATGCAGGGTGTGGCGCAGATTGTTTGACGCAGCCTCCGGATCGAGTTCCGGCCAGAGGAGGTCGAGGATCTCGTCGCGCTGCAACCGCTGACGGGGCGCAAGCGCCAGGAGTTTGACGAGTGTCATTGCTTTCCGCAGTCGCCAGCGATCGGGAATCAGCTGGTCGTCAACAACGACACGGAACTCGCCCAGTAGCGTGATTCGCATGGTCGGTGGGCCGAGGTTTGGCGACTCGGCCGGGCTGCCACGATTCGTTGGGACGGGTTCCGCGTGAGACACGTGCGTCCTCGCCGCCGTCAGCCGATTCGTCGATCGGAGCGACCCGATACCGGGTCATACCCGCGATCGTGAGTCAGCCTGTTGCACATAACGTGCCGGAACTATTCAAGGACAGAGTGCACGCTGTAACCGGCAGCAACGATTGACGGCTGGCCGCCATGTCTCGACGTTCCTAAGCGCAGGTCACTAACGCCTCCAATACCGGCGCGAACGCCTCGATGCTTTCGAGTGTGTTTGGTTCGAGCCAGAGGATGACGTGACTGATTCCCTGGTCGGCGTAGGCGCGCAGGTTGGCAGTCATTTCCTCGGCACTGCCTGTCAGCGGGGTGAACTCCCAGTGTGGCGGCGCGCTTGCTGGTGCGACGCCCGGCATCTGGACGAAGACTCCAGCCGTCCTGCCAAGCGTTGCCGGATCGCGGCCAGCCGCCTGGCAGGCAGCATCGACCTTGGCGCTGAGCGGGGCGACCAGTTCGGGCTGATTGCGAGTATGGGTAAAGTAGGCGTTCCAGAGATCGGCGTATTGCGCGGTGAGGCCGAGCATTCGCTCACCAACGGTGCCGAGCAAAATTGGTGGACCTTCGGGCCTCGGGCCTCGGGGCCGCAGTTCGCATTCGCGCGCTGAGTAATATTTCCCCTCGAAGTCGACTTGACCATGCTTCAGCAGGCCGTGAATGATCTTGAGTGCTTCCTCGAAGCGCGAAACCCGATGGTCGAACGGGAAGCCGAACGCCTGATACTCCGGTTCGTGCCAGCCAGCACCGAGGCCGAGGATCAATCGTCCATTTGAGATCTCATCGACGGTGTCGGCGATCTTGGCCAGCAGCGCCGGATTACGGAACGAGACACAGGAAACGAGCGGACCAATCTCGACGCGCTCGGTGACGGCGGCAATGCCTGCCAGCAATGACCAGCCATCCCAGACACCCTGGACTGGTTGCCCCTCGTGACGGAAGAGGAGGTGATCCTCAACCCAGACCGAGTCAAACCCAACCTCTTCCGCGCGGCGCGCCATCAGGCTGATGTCCTGCCAGCGCGGTGTTCCATCGCGGCCCTTGTTTTCGGCGATCGGCAGCTCAATGCCGACTTTCAACGGTCGTGTCATTTCACTCTCTCCCGTTGTCCTTACGATCGGTCCAGTGCTTCCAACACAGGCGCGAAGCGTTCGATACTCGATGCTGTCATCGGCAGGGCATGAACCTGAACGTGCTCGATTCCTTCGTCCAAGTAGGCACGCAGCCCCGCTGCGATCTCGTCCGGCGAGCCGGTCAGCGCCGGGGACCCACTGCCGTTGAACGATGTCGGCCCACCGGGAGTGTCAGAGAAGTCGACGTAGGCAGCCACCGTTCGACCGAGCGTCGCCGGGTCACGTCCGGCGTCGCGGCACGCGGCGTCCACCTTGTCGCGTAGTTCTGGAATGGTGTCCGGACTGTTGCGGGTCGTTGAGAAGTACACATTCCAGAGATCGGCGTAGCGAGCGACCAGGCCGAGCATTCGTGGGCTGACCGAACCGATCATGATCGGTGGTCCCTCCGGTCGAGGGCCACGTGGCCGCAGTTCGCACTCGCGGGCCGAATAGTATTTGCCCTCGAAATCGATATGGCCGTGCTTGAGCAGGCCGTGAATGATCTGGAGTGCTTCCTCGAAGCGTGAGACGCGGTGATCGAATGGGAAGTCGAACGCGCGGTATTCTGGCTCGTGCCAACCAGCTCCGAGGCCGAGGATGACGCGTCCACCGCTGATCTCGTCGATCGTATCGGCGATCTTGGCCGTTAGCGCGGGATTGCGGAACGACGTGCAGGTGACGAGTGTCCCGATCTCGACTCGCTCAGTCACGGCTGCAAGGGCAGACAACAGCGAAAACGATTCCCACGGCCCCTCGTCCGGCTGGTCGTCGAAGCGGAAGAGCAGGTGATCCTGGATCCAGAGCGAATCGAAACCAACCTGCTCGGCAAGCTGTGCCATCTCTCGCAGGTCGCTCCAGCGAGCCGTCCCGCCGTCATAGAGGTTCTCGACATCCGGCAATCCGAAGCCGATCTTCAGCGGTCGTGCCATTCTCGTCCCTTCCCCTTCAGTCGCTACAGGTTCTCGTTCGACTCCAGTGATACTGATCCGTCTCGATCCCGTGGTGGCTCCAATCCCCTCGTCCTGGAGCACCCATGCGCGGATCGCCGGTTCATGTGCTTCATAGTGCTCCCAAGTCTGGATGCCGATGATCTGTGCCGTCGTCAGGTCATCCGACCAGCCGAGAAACGCTGGATCGGCCAGTTGTGAATCATCGAGCGAGTTGACGGCAGCGAAGATCATCTCGAAGGATCGCTCGGCACCGAGGAGGATATCCGTGAGCGGCATTGGATGGTAGTAGTCGCGCAAGGCGTTGTTGCGCTCGTCGACATCCAGGGCGTCAGCGCCGGGTGGTGGCGTGTCGAGTCCAAACGCTTCCTGGGGCGTCGCATCCCGGCCCTCGCGAGCCGCGTTGAGTTGCGCTGCCGTCCATCGCTCGTACGACATGACGTGGGCGAGGAGGTCCGTGGCCGACCAGTCTCCCATCACGCCGGGTTGTTCCATCCGTGTTTCTCCGACCTCGACCAGCAGGCGGTCGAAGTCAGCCCGCGCGCGTTCCATGCGATCGAGTACGTCGGCCTTGTCCATCGTGGCTCCCCTCGTGTCCAGGCAGGGTTCGGCGGACAAAATTCCAGGTCCGCGGAGAGTACCACGGACCTGTTGCAACTGGATGCAGGAATGGGATCGATGTTACCTCGCTGCTGGTGGCTTGTACCCAGTGTCGCCCGCCCGTTGCATTGCCTTCACGCCGTCCTCAACTGAAAGGAGTGGCATCGTCTTGATTGACCTGACTGAGCCTCCAGCCGCTACCGCAATAGAGAACGCCGCGGCACTGACGTTGTCGGGCAGATCAACGATCACGACAACGTCGTAGTCGCCAAACGTGAACCAGCCATGCTCCAGGCTACCACCCAGTTCCTTGATGACAGGGCGAATGAGTTCGAGTCGGTTCTGAGGGTTCTGGACGAGTGTCTTCCAGGCGTCCGGCGTATATCCAACGTGATACATAAACTGAGCCATCAGTGTCTCCTTCCAAGCATCGATGTGATGGCAAGAAACGTCATATCTGGGCATGTTGTCGACGATGTCCTACTCCCAGTCGCGTGGGCATATCTTCAGGGATTGACGGCACATTGAACAGACCCAAATTGGATGACAAAGTCTTCGATCAGCTTCGTCAGACGGACGGGGCCGGTTCGCGATATCGCCAAACTACTCTCGCGCTGGCTCATTAAGGGGGACGGAGACCACGGTAGGTCGCCCAGATAGCCACCCAACGGTTCCACCGATTGCAGCGACGATCGGCAACCCGACGCCCAACAGACTGAAGCCGCCAAGCGCGATGAGCGCACCGCCGACCATCGCGCCCGTCGCCGTGCCAAACCGCAGAACCGACGAATGGAGCGACATCGTTGCTCCCTGTGGCGCTGGTGTCTCGCTGGAAACGATGCCTGCGGCGGCGACTTCAGCGATCCCACCGAAGAGGGCGATGACGAACAGGAGGACGAACGTAGCCGGAATCGATTCCTGCCAGATAAACATCAGCCCGATCAGCCCGCCCATTGCCGTTGTTGTCACCGCGAACGCGCTGCGTGGATTCAATCGCCGAAGGCGTCCACCAACAAGCAGACTGCCCACCATGAAGCCTGGACTGATCATCAGCCAGAGGAAGCCGTTTGTGCGAACTGACGCGCCAAGTGCATCGGTAGAGAACGCGCCGATGTAGGTCAGCATTCCAGTCCAGGCGACGCCACGCAGGAACTGCGCGAGGTAGATGAGTCGCATCCGTTCGTGAAGCATGATTGGCCGGTAGGTCGTCAGCACGGTAGTGAACCGCAACGGTGAACGCTCGCTCGGCTCGTCGCGTGGTACTTCGAACCATGCGAGCACGAGTCCGACCGCAGCCGCGATGGCCACCGCGACGAATGACCAGCGCCAGGAGAATGAATCACCAATCGTTGACAGGACTGGGAATCCGATGATGTTTCCGGCTGACGAGGCCGCGTAGATCGTCGCAATCGCGCGGCGGCGCCCTTCGCCTTCGACACGGGTGCCGATGATTGAATACGCCATTGGTGTGATCGTCGCTGCGCTGAAGCCGCCGACGAGTTGGGCAAGGAGGATTGCAGGAAATGACGGTGCGATCGCTGTCCCAAGGTCACAAACGATGAGCGCTGCAAGCCCCCAGAGCATCAAGCGCCGGTAGCCAATCCGGTCGGCTGCGGGTCCGATGATCAGTCCAAACGTTGCACCGAGCAGACCGGTAATAGTCAGCGATTGACCCAGCAGGGCGACTGAGGTGTTTAAGTCCCGTGCGATCTCCGACAGGAACGGTGACAGTGCGAGTGCATTCAAGACGGCAAGTGAGGTCGGAAGACAAAGCGCTGTCATCAACCGCCGACTGAGTAGCTGTTGATCTGTCACCGACGAGGGCCACCCGCACTGGCGTTGTCGGGAGCAAGGCCGTAGCGGACCAGGTCAACGCCCCAGTACTGCATCTCGCATTCATAGGAGAAGCCGAGCCGCTCCAGCACTCGCCGCGAGGCGACGTGCGCAGGCATGACGAAGCCAATCAGTCGTGGAAGTCCGACAGTCTCGAACGCGAATCGAACCGCAGCGGCAGCCGCCTCGGTGGCGAGCCCCCGTCCCCAGGCGTGCCGGGCCAGCGCGTAGTCCAGCTCCGTTTCGTTGAGATCAGCAAAACGATTCAGTCCCGCCTGGCCCAGGAATACTCCCGAGTCACGGTCGGTGACCGCCCATTCACCATAGCCGTAGCGCGGCCAGTGGTCCGTGAAGTGCCGGTACGTTCGCTGAGTACGTTCCAGCGGAGTTGCGTCCGCCCCTGGCAGGTAGCGTGTGACCTCCGGATCGGAGTAGATCAGGCGTTCCCACTCTGGAATGTCATCCTCGTTGAGCGGACGCAGCCGCAACCGTTCAGTCTCGATCACTGGAATGTCGCCTGACGCCATTCTGCACCCCGCCCTTTCGCACGCCGGTCAGCATTCTACGCTGGTCGATGCGCGAGATGTGATGACGGAGCGGCCCGATGTTCAGTGCAGGCGAACCACAATTCGGCGATCCACGGCCCGGGACGGCGCCCCGGTGTTTACGCACTGATCGTTCGCGGCGGGATGCTCCTGGTGATCGAGACGGCGACTGGTTACAACCTTCCAGGCGGTGGGATCGACGATGGCGAATCGCCGGAGAACGCGTTGAAGCGTGAGTTGCTTGAGGAAGTGGGTGTCGCAATCGAAGGAATCGGCTGGGTCGGGATGGCACGGCAGTATGTGATCGATTCAGCGACCGGTTCCGGCTACAACAAGGTGGAATCGTTCTTCCTGGCGACCATCGGCGACGAGCGTGCCGAGCCGGTGGACCGTGACCACGTTGAGTGCTGGCTGACGATCAGGCAGGCTCTAGCTCGGCTGCGCGAGCCGGACCAGGTCTGGGCCGTTCAGCACCTGCCTGGCGGTAGCGATCGCCGACTCAGTGACGACCGCTACCGCGAATCATCATGATCGCTGCTGGTATCGCCGCCAGCGTGGGTCGATGTCTCCCGGCGCGCCGCGTTCGGCAATCGATGGCGGAAGTTGCCAGCGCCAGGGTTCGTGCCGCCGTTCTGGCTGTCGCGTTGGAATGACGCCGAGGCGTACTCTCGCCCGATTGATGCTGGACTGCGAGAGCCCGAGATCGTGAGCACGTGCCAGGACTTCGATCGCGGTGATTCGCTGCTCGATCCGCAATGCAACGAAGAGCCACGCTTCGGCACACACCCACTCGGGATACAGATGTTCCCGCCGGGTCAGCCCTAGCGTCATCAACGCTTCGCGGACGGTCAAATCGTCGATTGACGTTGCGTTCGCCCGTCGCCGGTGTTCGACCAGGTAGTCGTCGATCGACAACGGCGGATTGAACCCATCAGCCCAGAGCTGTCGATCGGATCTTCTCCTGATCCTGGAAGGTTGCTGGGGCACGTCACCCACGAACGTCATCCCGATGTGCTCCCAGAGCCGGATGATCCCGTCGTCGCCGTGCCAGTATCGCTGGCTATCCATGACATTGCCTCCTACATGGAATAGAACATATGTTCTAGTTCTTCACCATGCTAATGGTCGGAGTCGCACATGTCAAGCAATGAAATCGATCATGTTGTTTACGCGCGATCCAGTGCTTCAAGGACCGGCGCAAACGCCTCGACACCAGCCAGCGTCATTGGATCGAGGAAGACCTGGATGTGGCTGATTCCTTCGGCGGCAGAGGCACGCAGTTCAGCGGCAATCTCGTCGGGCGTGCCGCGAATCGGTGTTTTGACATCCGGGTGACCGGTCGTGTTGGGCAGGTCGAAGGCGACAAAGGCGGCCACTGTCCGTTCGAGAGTGGCTGGGTCTCGTCCAACGGCACTGCAGGCTGCATCGACGGTTTCACGCAACGGCGCGATACCAGTGTGGGAGTTGCCTGTCTTGCCGAAAAACGCATTCCAGGCGTCGCCGTATCGCGCCATGATCCGGAGCATTCGCTCGCCACTCGATCCGACGAGAATCGGTGGGCCGCCCGGCCGTGGACCGCGTGGGCGCAACTCGCACTCACGCGCAGAGTAGTACTTACCCTCGAAATCGACAGCGCCGGTTCGGAGCAGTCCGTGGATGATCTGGATCGCTTCCTCGAAGCGTGAAACGCGGTGGTCGTAGGGCAACCCCATTGCCTGATACTCGCGTTCGACCCAGCCTGCACCGAGGCCGAGGATGAGCCTGCCGTTGGAAATCTCATCAACGGTGTCGACGATCTTGGCGAGCATGGCCGGGTTGTGGAACGACGTTGGCGTCACGAGTGGACCGAGTTCGACGCGCGAAGTGCTGGCCGCGAGGGCTGCGAGGAGCGACCAATTTTCCCAGACTCCCTGTTGTGGCTTGTCCGGATAGGCGAGGATGAAGTGGTCAATCGTCCAGATCGAGTCAAAGCCGATTGCTTCGGCCCGCTGCGCCATCGCCAGCATGTCGGACCAACTGGCTGTCTCGCCTCCATGCCGCCCTTCGGCCTGGGGCAACATCAAGCCGACCTTCAGCGGGCGCGTTCGGCGTTCTTCCACGGCTGACTCTCCTCCGGCTTCATTGCTTCAGTCACAATCGCTCCAATCAGGATACCCGCGATTGGACAATTGTGGGCTCGATCAAAAAAACGGGCGGGCAGATGGCCCCGCCCGTTCGTCTGGTTTCGCCGTCCGACTAGCCGAAGTCGAGCAGGTCTTCGAGGAAGTTGCGCTTCTTCTTCTTCGGTGGGCGTCCCTGGTGTGGTGCTCCAGTATCGTCCCGGCCCCGGAAGCCGCGCTTGTAGTCGTCATCGTCATCGTCGTCATCATCGCGCCGGTATCCGGCATAGGTGCGTTCGTTGTATTCGCCCTCGGCGCGCGTCAGCCGTTCGAGTTCGCCACGATCGAGGAAGATGCCGCCACATTCGGAGCAGCGTTCGATCGTGACGCCGTTGCGGTCCATGACCCGCATTGGTGCCTGACACTTCGGGCAAAGTAATTCAGTCGTTGCGCTCATTGCTGATTCCTTCTGTTGGCCTGACCGCTTCGTTCCGGCTCAGGCGTGCGAACTGTCGTCCATCGTAGCAAGTCGGGTTCCGCTGTTTCATGGCGGTGGGGAACGGCATCGGCCCTTCCCCTGATCGATCTGTTGCGGTGTGCGTTAGTCGCGGCGAGACATCCCTGAGACGAGCATGATGTAGTAGAGCAATTGCATCGCGGCGGCAGCGAAGCCAGCGATGTAGGTCCATGCTGCGGCATTGAGGACCTGCTTGTTCTGGTCGTACTCGGTTCGATCGACGATGCCGAGCGTCGTCAGTTGCGCCAGGGCGCGCGACGAGGCGTTGAACTCAACCGGCAACGTCACCAGTGCGAACACGGTTCCTGCCGCGAAGAATGCGACACCGATCCAGGCCAGGCCGGTCAGGCCGATCATGATGCCGGCCAGGACGAGAATCCAGCCCAGGTTCGAGCCGACGCTGGCCGCTGGGACGAGCGCGCCGCGTAGTTTCAATGGCGCGTAGCCATGCGCGTGCTGGATTGCGTGACCCGATTCATGTGCGGCGATACCGAGTGCCGCAACCGATGCTGAACCGTAAACGGGTTCGGAGAGTCGCAGCGTCCGGGTCCGCGGATCGTAGTGATCGCTGAGTTCTCCCGGCACGCGCTCGACGGGGACATCGTAGAGTCCGTTGGCGTCGAGGACGAGGCGCGCCGTTTCAGCCCCGGTCAATCGTCGCTGGTTCGGCACCTGTGAGAACTTTGTAAACGTTGAGCGGACACGATTCTGCGCCCAGAGCATCAGCCCAATCGTCGGCAGCATGAAGATGATATAGAGCGGATCGAAGATGAACATCCTTGTTCCTCCTGTGCCCCATATGCGGGGCGAATCGTGTTGGTGGACCCAGGCACGAACCGTTTCGTGCCGGATTTGTTCCCGGATCACTGCGCCGTTGCGGTGTGCCTGCCGGGTCAGTCGCTAGGTGAAGATCGACGCGACCAGAATCAGTCCGATCACGCAGGCTGCCAGGAGCAGAATCACGACGATCGCGATCCCACCGATGACGAAGCATCCAAGGTCTTCAAGATCAGGCACAGTCGGCCTTTCTGCAGTCAAACACGCTACACGCCAGACGTCGGTTCCGATGATGCACTTAGTCCTCCATCGTGGCTGGCTCCAGTTTCTGCGCATATCCAACTGGTTCTGGTGTTGCCGCCACTGGCCGGAGCAGTGAAGCGATGACCGAGCCACCAATCAGCAGGACAATCATTCCCAGTGAGGCGGCGACCGGGATGTGATAGATGTCGGAACCGGCCATCTTAAGGCCAACGAAGACCAGCACCGCGCCGAGTCCGAACTTCAGGTAATGGAAGCGGTCCATGATCCCTGCCAGGAGAAAGTACAGCGAGCGTAAGCCAAGGATCGCGGCGACGTTCGACGTGTAGACGATGAACGGATCGTCGGTGATCGCGAAAATCGCTGGTACCGAGTCGAGTGCGAAGATCAGGTCGGTCGCCTCAACCAGTACGAGGACGGCCAGGAGTGGCGTCGCATAGCGTTTGCCTGCCTTGATGACGGTAAACCGCTGCCCGTCGTACGACGAGGTCGTCGGCACAAATCGCCGGAATAATCGCAGCGCGACATTCGTCTCCAGATCCATTGAGTGTTCACGCTGGCGGAGAATCTTAATGCCGGTGAAGATAAGGAACGCGCCGAAGACGTATATCACCCAATGGAAGGTGTTGAGCACAGCCGCTCCGGCCAGAATGAACGCGAACCGCATGATCAGCGCGCCGAGGATGCCCCAGAAAAGCACCCGGTGCTGGTACGCAGGCGGCACCGCGAACATCCCAAAGATCAGCGCGAACACGAACATGTTATCGACGGATAGCGCTAACTCGACCAGGTAACCGGCTGTAAATGACAGCCCTGCTTCGTTTCCGGCCCAGAGATAGACGAAGGCATTAAACGTTAACGCCAGCGACACCCAGCCGATCGTCCAAAAACCGGCTTCTTTTACCGATACCGTGTGCGCCTTGCGATGGAAGACGAACAGGTCGAGTGCCAACAGCGTCAGGATGACCGCAGTGAACCCAACCCAGAGGACTGGTGTCCCGATAGATTCCGCTCCCAAGTACCCGCTCCCAAACCCAGCCGTTGTCACGGCGGATAGTCAAAAGGGGCAATGCCCCGCAACTGACGCACATGCACCAGTCACGAAGGTCTTGCCCCCCAATCACCATCGCTGGGTTGGGTGCCGGGCCGGAGCGATTGCTCGAAATGACGACCACGGCTCAGGAGGATGCTCTGTGGCTACTCCCCTTCGACTTACAATAATAGCGACTGATTCTGAAGAATCCATGAACGCCAGATGACAGATAGGTGATTCCTGTTGCTGCAGCGATTGTTGAAGACGAGAGACGTCGGAGTGACCGAACGGAGGACGATCATGGAGATGCGGCGAACGTCACCCGGATTATTCTGGCTGACAACCGCGTTGACCGTGCTTCTGCTTGCGTTCGGGATCGCGAATCTCACCGGTATTGGCTACCCGCCCGGCGATGAGAACTGGCGGACGTTCGTTGGTGTCTTCTCGATCATCAACGCCCAGTTTCTTCTGGCTGGTTTGCTCGTGACAGACTACCGGTCGCGGCTGGGTACGGTGCTGCTGTCGCTGGGGGCGATGTTGGCGTTCCTGACCTTCGCTCCGCTGCCACTGATCTTCCAGGTGCACGCGCTCGCCATTTTTGCCCTCGCGATCCGGCGCGCACGTCGGCGAAGCCGGGCGCGCTACGTCGTCACCGTTTAACGAGCGGTCAGGCCGCCGTCGATCGGCACTGCAGCGCCGTTGATGAACGACGCCGCGTCGGAGCAGAGCCAGACAACCGTCGCAGCGACCTCGTCCGGTTGACCGATTCGTCCCACTGGCGCGGATTGCTGCACTCGGTCTGCCAGTGCCAGTACCTGTTCGATGAATCCATCTACCATCGGCGTGTTGATGAAACCGGGGCAGACGGCGTTGACGCGAATTCCGCGATCGGCGTAACCGAGTGCGGCCGACTTGGTCAGACCGACGACGGCGTGTTTGCTTGCGCCATACGCAGGGAGCATTGGTGTCCCGATCAGCCCGGCCACCGACGCCATGTTGACGATTGCTCCGTTGCCCTGGTCGAGCATGACGTGGAGTTGTGCTCGCAAGCAGTGCCAGACGCCTTTGACATTGACTGCCATCACCCGATCGAACGTCGCGTCATCACAGTCGAGCAGCGACACCCAGCCGCCACTGATGCCAGCATTGTTGAATGCACAGTCCAACCGGCCAAAGCGGTCGACAGTCGCTGCCACCATCGCATCGACCTCAACCGCGTTTGTCACGTCCGTCTCGATGAAGTCTGCTGAGCCGCCCTGCCTACGAATCAGCGCGATTGTCTCGGTCCCACCATCGACATCGATATCGGCCACCATGACCGCCGCCCCAGCGTGCGCGAACGCGAGCGCCGCCGCTCGCCCGATTCCAGAACTACCGCCGGTGACGAGCGCGGTCTTTCCGATGAGCAGTGAGGGTGTGGCGGGATCGCTCATTCGTTTCCCTTTCGTCGAAATCGTGGAGCACGAGTCAACTGCCTATCGATTTCGAAATTGGCGTCGATCGACGGGACTACAGCATAATCACCTGCTCCGTTTGCTGACGATGCGTTTTCTGGCGTTCGTAGTGGCGGCGTGCTTTCGCACGATTGCCGCAGACGTCCATGTTGCACCAGCGGCGACTGCGGTTCCGGCTGGCGTCGTAAAAGAGCCAGCCGCAGGGATCGCCTGCACATTGCCGGACGCGTGAAAGTTCGGTTGAAGTCAGCAATTCTGCCGCTGAAAGCGCTACGACCCAAAGTGGCCGGTCGAGTTCTCCACCCTGATGGCTC
Source organism: Thermomicrobiales bacterium (assembly GCA_041751795.1). GTDB lineage: Bacteria > Chloroflexota > Chloroflexia > Thermomicrobiales > CFX8 > JBBECJ01. The sequence continues at coordinate 8,313 of JBGSWU010000130.1, read as the reverse complement.
CATTCCCAGCCGTATCCATCGGCGAGTTCATGAAGTCGCCGGTACTGATACGCTCGCGACAGTTCGCGATTCAGGAGGTCGAGGTCGTCGTGCTCTACCGGTTGCTGCCGGGCAACCTTGCGGAAGATACGAAAGAGTGCCTCACGAAGTGTGATGGCGCGAGCGTAGACGGCGACGGCGGATTCGGGGTCGTCCTCGGCAGTGCGCAGAAGCCAGCGAGCATCGTCGGCATCGATGACGCCTGCCTCCTGGCCCCAGATGAGGAGGTCGCTGAATGACGTCAACCACTCGACTGGCTGCTCACTCTCATGCCAGTCAGCGGTATTAGTGAAATCGAGACAGAGGTTGCCAGCGATGAACTCGTACCGAACGGCTGGCTGGTTCGAGGTGGCGTCCATTTAGGATGTCCTGTTCAGGAATCGGTAGCGGGTTCGATTCCAACGCGCTCGCGCCAAGCGAGAATGTCTGCCGCGTGCTCGTCGTAGTGTTCGAAGGTGTCGGCTTCAATTTCGGACGGGTTGATGTTTGGGTGTTGGCGCAAGGCCGCCATGAAACGCTCGTGCGTTCCATGGAACTCGTCGAGCATCTGGGGGATCGTCCAGTCTGACCGCTCGGCGTGAACGTTCTGGTTGATGGCTTCGACGTCCAGTCCATCCTTCTCAGGGTCCGGCTCGCCGTTCAACGCGCGTTCGACGTCGCCCATCGCCTGCCCCTCCCAGTAGGCAATATGGGAGAGAACATCTTTGACAGACCAGTCACCGGCAACTCCCAGTTCGGACATCCGATCGTCGGGAATCCCCTCGATCGCATGCATCAGTCTCGCCCAACTCGTTTCGACCTGCTCGATTGCATTACTCATGCGTTACTCCTGTGTCGATATCTAACCGTTAAATTCAGAATAGCAGGTTGGACCATCGTGAGTTTCGCCGTGTTTGCAGGGGACTGCCGAAGCAATCTCCCGATCCCCGTAAGGACATGTCTAAGACTTGTCCGCGTCCCGCAGGCCGCCGGTTCAACACGTGGCTCTTCCTGCAAGGGCGCAACCGGCTGCATTCGTGTTTGTCGCTCCGCGGTGTTGCACGGTCGGCCTGCGGGACGCGGACCGATCTTGGATCGGTACCTGCGAGAGCGAGTGAAAAGATCGTCCGATCGATGGCAGAAGCATGAATAAGTTTTACACGGATCTCCTGAGCGTGATCGACCACGGGGCGAATCCCTCGCGTTCGTAGAAGGCGATCCCGGCGCGGTTCCATGCGTAGGCGCCGACATCGATGTGCTTAGCACCCTGCTCGGCCAGCCATGAACACGCGGCGGTGACGAGGAGATGACCGGCGCCGCTGCCACGTTGCGTGAGATCGACGAACAGTTCATCGATTGAGCCGGTTGGTACCACGCCAGAACTGGTCAGAGGATTTGGCTCGTGGATCGTCGCAACGACGTACCCGGCGGGGCGCCCATCGTCAGTCATCGTCAGCAACGTGCGACACTCGGGTCCGCGCGACAGGACATCACGCAGATACTCGCGGCTTGCTGCCAGAACTGCATCGAAATCGTCGTTCAGCGGAGGGTGGCCAGCCCGGCTGAATTCCCGCAAGCCAAGAAAGAGAGGAAGGAGCGTGTCGTAGTCAGCGGTCGACGCGACTCGGAGGTTCACGTTGCCACTCGACACTCGTTTCCGTCGTTTCGTGACGACGGGTTGGCTGCGATCATCGATCGGGACAGCATCCTCGACATGCGGCAGCGATGGTCAGTCATTGACTCGGCGGATACGTGTAATCGCGATTTGTGGGGTCAATTGCTGCTGCTTGTGTGGAGATTGCTGGATGGCGCGGACGATCTCCATGCCGCTCGTTACCTGACCGAACGCGGCGAACCCCTGCCCATCCGGATTACGCGCGCCGCCGAAGTCGAGCGACGGCTGGTCGCCGATGCAAATGAAGATGTCTGACACGGCACTGTCGGGCGCGAAGCGCGCCATCGAGATCGTACCGTCGCGGTGCGTCAGCCCGGTGAGGGTCGTCCGCTCCAGGGGAATCGATGGGTCACGCCTTCCCCATCGTTTCGGTTTTGTGCCGCCCTGAATCACTTCGATCCGAACCTCGTCGTTGGGCTGATTGTCTGGTGTGACGGTTCGATGCCAGCGACCGCCGTCATAGCGGCCATCGTCAACATAACGCAGGAAGTTTGCGGCAGTGATCGGTGCACGCTCGGCTTCGATCTCCGCCTCGATGTTCCCAAGGTCCGTTTCAATCAACACTCGAACCGTCGTTGCCAATGTATGCACCTCTCCTTCATTGTAGTGACGAACGCCAGTGCCAGGATGTTCTGGCGTCAATCGTTGGGGCAGCAGGATACCCGCGAGGTGATCTGGCCACAAGCCGGGAAGGGTGACGTGCCCAGTTCCCCTGCTAGATTGCGGTTGGAGCCAACTCACCTCGCCGTTATGAGAAGGACTCGATTCAGAGTTTCGACTATCGCTTCCATCGGAATCGTCGTCTGAGTCGCTGGCTCTAGTCTCGAAATGAGTGCAGGGTGTCCACGTTAGTTCAACGTTCGATTCACGACGTCAACCACATCGACGATCGGATTTTCTGTTGGCGATCCTCCGGCAAAGGTGATCGCGTGGTTTCCGATCTGGACAATCACATAGGCGACCTGAAGTTGCTCGCCGCCGATTGTCAGCGTTCCACTGGCGGCGAGTGCGAAATCGCCGAGTGGCTCGATTGCCGAATCCTCGATGTTCGTTTCGTCGGCGGCCTTGGCGTCAGCATGGCTCGCTTCGACAGCCGCACGGGCGTCCTCAGGTGTACGAAACGCGACGACGAGCGCAGTCAGCAGTGTCATCCCATCCGTTGTGCCGTCCGAGCCATCCGCGATTTCGAAGTCACGTTCGGCTGCTCCGGTGAATCCCCAACCTCGCAACCGGTCACGCTGCATGTCCGGATCAGGATGGACTTCCGCCAGTTCGTCGAGCGTCAGTGATTCCTCGTTTGTTACGACGAACCCGTCCGGCAGATCATCGAGCGTCGGCAGCAGGTTCAGGAGCGAATCCGGCGCGACATTGCTGGGTTGCGTGGTGGGGATCGTTGCCGTTGGTTCCTCGGAAGTGGACGGTTGCGTTGCCGATGTCGGTTCCGGGGCGGCAGCCTCGGTCGGCGCGGAGGTCACGGCTGTAGACGTACCGGCACCAGCCACCGCCGGAGTGGTTGGTGCTGTTTGCACGATATTCGTCGCGGTCGATGGTGCCTGTGGGGGTGTGGGTGATGCCGTTGCGGTCGCTGAAGGTTGGATCGCCGCTGCGGAATCGGCTGGGTCATCGTCATTACGCAACAACAGCCCAGCGAGGACGATTGCCCAGATGACGAAGATCGCCACACCTGCCACGATGAACACGGGCATATCGCGCCGACTGCGAGAATTGCGAATCCGGACGAAGCGATCGCTCCAATGTTCCATCCGTCAGCCCCCTGTCGATACGGAACGCGCGGCATTCCGTTCGTGCCGTTCCCAACGACGACGCAATCACGATGCCTTGATCCGTAGACGAGCATCGAACACCCTTTCGGGCTATCCTGATACCCAGCAATAAACTCCAGACGACGCGGTGTATCGAGGACCTGATGAATGACTGGATAGGCGGGACAATTGGAAACTACCGCATCGAATCGCCGCTCGGCGTCGGTGGGATGGGGCGGGTCTACCGCGCGGTCCACATTCATATCAACCGCGTTGCGGCGATCAAGGTTCTCCACGAGCAAATTGCGGTAGATCCCGCGTTTCAAGCTCGCTTCCTCCGTGAGGCGCAGGCGGTTGCTGCGCTTCACCACCCCAACATCGTTGACATCCTCGATTTCAACGAAGACAAGGGCGTTTTCTACCTCGTCATGGAGTACGTGCCGGATGGCTCGTTACGGTCGTTGCTCAAGGACCACGCCGAGCAGCAGCGCCGGTTGCCGTTGACAGTCGGGCTCGACCTCGTTCGCCAGGCTGCCGAAGCACTCGACTACGCCCATCGAAGTGGGATGGTCCACCGCGATATCAAGCCGGATAATCTGCTCCTCAAGCATGATCCATCAACGGGCAAGGACATCGTCAAGGTAGCCGACTTCGGGCTGGCTAGACTGGGCGATAGCACCGTCCTGACAGTTGAAGGCCAGGCGATGGGTACGCCCGCCTACATGTCACCGGAGCAGTGTCAGGGTATCGACCTCGACGGTCGGTGCGACATTTACTCGCTCGGCATCGTCCTCTTCGAAGTGTCGACTGGCTCAGTCCCGTTTGTGATGAAGTCGCTCACCGACGCCATTTACAAGCACGTCTACGTGGCTCCTCCATCGCCGCGTGATGTACGGCCCAACTTGCCGGAAGCCCTCTCAAACGTCATCCTGCGCTGTCTTGAAAAGAATCCGGACGACCGCTTCGCGACCGCTGGTGAATTGGCTGCCGCGCTGAACCAGATCCTCCGCGACAATGTGAAGGATCTTCAGCTTGCTTCAACACTGCTGGAACCTCCGCCAGCGGAGCAGTTGCGGATCATGCTCGACAGTGGTGAAGTACCGCTCATTCCGGGACAATCGTCGGCGTTGACGGTGACACTCGTTAACTACAGTTCGGCGCCGGTGCAAGCGAGGATCAGCGTCGACGGCATACCGGACGAGTGGATCTCGACACCATCTCGCCTTGTCCAGATCGCGCCTGGTGCCGAAGTCAGTGGGCCGCTGCGTGTCCAGATACCGACTGATGCCGTGGTCGATCCAGGTGAATATCCGGTCGTCGTTCGCGCTGCGGTAAGCGACAACCCGGTCGTCCACGCCGAGGCGACCACGCGATTGAGGGTTCATTCATCCGCGCCGTCGATTCCGATCGCGGCTGTACCGTCTGCGGTGCCTTCATCGAGCGGTGGCGGGTTTCCGCCGCTGACCGGGGATGGCGCGGCATCAACGGACATGCCATCGTGGTTGCCAGGGGTCGCAATTGTCGTGTTTCTCCTGGCTATTGCCGGAATCGGCTATGCGTTCCTGCGCTCAGACGATTCCGGCGACGACGACACCGCCGGGCTTGTAGCAGGCACGTCGACCGAGACATTCCAGGCGGTTTCGACTGATACGGTTAGTGCGCAAACCGGCACGAATACGGAAACATCCTCAGGTCTCCCGACAGCAGACGCGACCGAAACGTCCGTTACGGCGGAAACTGCAACGACGATCACGATCGTCATCGAACCGGATGCAACGGCAACCGAGACTATTCCGGCGGCTGCGACGCCGACGACTGTCGTCGAAGTAACTCCGGAGCCTCCACCATTCGATAGCGTCATTATGTTCTCGACAGGCCGGAACTTCGACGATCCTGCCGGGTCGCTCGACATCTACGTGATGAACCCGGACGGTTCTGACCAGCATGCGCTCATCAGCGAGCCAGACGATGACTGGCTATCGGCGATGTCTCCCGACCTCTCACGGGTCGCCTGGGTATCACGGCAGCATGGGAATCATCAGATCTACATCGCAAACTCCGACGGATCAGAGGTGCGTCGGCTGACAACTTCTGGTGGCGATGATCTCCATCCGTTGTGGTCGCCGAACGGTCGCGATATTCTCTTCATCCGCAATGAGGATGGCGACGACGAACTGGTCGTCGTCAACGCCGACGACGGCTCGATCCGACGATTGACGAACAACAATGCCTACGATGGCTTCGCTGCCTGGTCCCCGGATGGATCGCGGATTGTCTGGTCGAGTGGCGTAAACGGCAACATTGAGATCTTCGGCATGGACATGACGAACCAACCATTAACTCCGCGACGGCTCACCGACAGGCCAGAGAATGACTTCAATCCAGTCTGGTCACCGGACGGAACTCAGATCGCGTTCGTGTCGAACCTTCTCGGCGACAACGACATTTTTCTGCTGCAGTTGAATGGCCTTGGCAGCATCGACCGAACCGGAGCAACGAGCAACGTTGGACCAGCCTTACTCCAGGTCAGTGGTTCTGAGGCTGCGGCATTGACCAGCGATAGTTCCGACGAGTTCGCTCCGGCCTGGTCGCCGGATGGTGCGCGGATTGCATTCGCTCGGAAGACGGTGAGTGCAGCGGACGTCGTGATCATCAACGTCGACGGAACCGGCGAGGCGATCATTGCGAGCAACGCCAGCCCGAATGACCCGGACATCACGTGGTCGCCGGACAGCAACCAGGTTGCCTACCTCAGCGAGGAGGCAGGCAACTACGACATTTGGGTTGCTGCGATCGACGGCAGCGCGACCGTCCGACTGACTGATGCTCCTGGCAACGATGCCAACCTCGTCTGGTTCTCCACACTCATCGAGTAGGGCTGTCGCCGCGTCGGAGTCGGCGGCCTGATCAGGCAACCGCAACCGATGAGTTATCAACGACAACCTCGCCCGACTTGAGAATCATCAGAATGTCCCGCAACGCCCCGATGTCGTTGAGAGCATTGCCGCGAACGGCTAGAATATCTGCGCGTCGGCCCGGTTCGAGCGTGCCGAACTCATCCGATCCAATCGCTTCGGCAGCCTGACCCGTTGCCGTTCGGATTGCCTCGGCAGCCGAATACCCGACGTGCTCGACGAGCAGTTCGAGGTCCAGCTGAAAATCATCAAATCCCGTGAGCGCCATCCCTGCGTCGTTGCCGGATACGAATGTTACGCCAGCCGCCCGCAGGCGACGAAGATTCTCCAGGCGCTTGTGGCGGATCTCCATCTGCTTTGGCGACATCGCTCCTGCGTCGATCTGGCGCTGGCGGTTCCGCTCCCCTGTACTGATTGTCGGAACAACGTAGATACCCGCCTCTGCCACGCCATTGGCAGCATCTTCCTTGTATTCGACATCGCCCGGGACGGCGAATGAGCAGTGCTCGATTGTCCGCACCTTCGCTGCGACGGCGTTATAAATCCCCGGTGTCCCATGGCAATGAGCGGCAACGTAGCGACCGAGCCGAGCCGAGTCTTCGACAAGTGCGATCATGTCGTCTCGTGAGAACTGCTCGCGATTCGGGTTGCTGTTCGGCGTCAGATTCCCGCCGGTTGCCATCACCTTGATGTAATCAGCGCCCGCCTTGACCTGCGCTCGCACGGCTCGCCGGACATCCTCAATGGAGTCGCATTCGACGCCAAAGAACCAGCAATGTCCAGCTGTCGATGTCAGAACTTCACCAGCCGCCCAGACGTGTGGCGCTGTGATGAGCCCCTGTTTCGACGCGTCGCGGATCGCGAAGACGATGGCGTTGAGCGTGCCGCAGTCGCGGATCGTTGTCACACCGGACAGCAGCGAGGCGCGGGCATTCTCGACGGCGCGCATCAGCTTTGTCTCGAACGAGTCATTGAGCGCATCGTGGAGGACTGATAGGCTCCCGCTGCAGGTGAGGTGCGTGTGCATGTTGACTAAACCCGGAAGTATGGTCGCATTGCCGAGATCGTGAGCGTTGGCACCCGCTGATCCAAGGTCTTCCTTGCGACCAACGTCCTTGACTTTGCCGTCCTCGATCCGGAGGAAGGCGTTCTCAATAGGCTCTGCACCGGATCCATCGAACAACCGCGCCGCCGTCAGTGTCGTTACTGCCATGCCGATCTCTCCTTCACTCGTTCCTGTCTCTGCACGGTGGCCAACCGTGCAACATCAGTGTGACCTTCGGTCGATCTACTTCCCCCGGGTTATCTGTCCAGTTCAGCAAACAGTCTGTCAACGACCTGCTCCGCTTCATCAGCCAGCAGGCAATGGGTGTTGATTTCCAATCCTTCCCCGGCCACTTTGCAGTGGATCGATGGTGTCCCATCCTTGAGAGCCTGCAGGACGCTCTTCGCGGTCCAGGTGTCAGTCGTTGGATACACGGTCAGTATCGGTGCGGGATGTGGGGATGGATCGACAATCAGTTCGCATCGGACGTCCGATCGCTCCTTCAGGTTAGCCAGCATGTATTCGGCCTGTGCCTGGTGCTGCTCGAAGTCACGATCGTGGTCGTGGTTCATGAAGCGTTCAAGCGCGACCCAGAGTCCGGCCATCGCTTCCTTACTGACCTTCATTCCTCGACCAATCGCGGCGTTTGGCGCGCCGTTCATCGCCGCAGCCGCGATCAGGTCACGACGACCAGCCAGCAGCCCGCTGTCCTGTGGCCCGCGAATACCCTTGCCTCCGCTGTAGATGACGAGGTCGGCGCCCCAGGCGATCCAGCGCTTGAGGTGCCAGACTGGCGGCAGGGTCGATGCTGCATCGACGATCACCGGAATTCCACGCTCGTGCGCGACCTCGACAACGGTCGCGAAGTCGAGCGCACCGGGGGTTGTCGAAGGTGAG
>JBGSWU010000129.1:0-8787 GCA_041751795.1 Thermomicrobiales bacterium | reverse complement strand
CTATGTCCCACAACACCCGACCTCGATCCTCCATCAGGAAACGCTGCGTGATGAATTGCGTTTCACCGCTCGTTCCCACAACAGAGATATTCCTCCAGAGCCGCTGTTGGAGAAGTTGGGCATCCTGTCGCGAATCGACCGCCACCCACTCGACCTGAGCGGTGGAGAGCGGCAGCGGGCCGCACTGGCCGCAATCGCGGTCGGCGAGCCGGAGATGCTCCTGCTGGATGAGCCGACTCGAGGACTTCCCGGCAGGGACAAGCGCGTGTTGGCCGAATTCGTGCGGGACTACTCCGCTGACGGTCGGCTCGTCATTGTGGCCACCCACGATGTCGAGTTTGTCGCTCGGGCCGCCGATCGTGTCATCATGCTGGCAGAAGGGGAAATCGTCGCCGATGGAACGCCCGCTGACGTTCTGGCTGGCTCACTCGCCTTTGGCACGCAGATGAATCGGTTATTCGGTGGCGACGTTCTCACGGTCGAGGATGCGCTACGTGTGGCAAGTCCCGCGTACTGACGCAAAAACCGGACGAGCGTCACTAACCGATCCGGGTGTGGATTGGTAAGATTGTCAGCCATGCCTGTTGACCGGCACGATACTCACCGACATCATGATTAAGTGCTGGGCACGCAGGATGAGGCCCTGATCCACGACGGTTCCGCGTATTTCGTTTGAGGACATTTGCATGCCCCGACGCTCCAAGATGGCCCCTGAAACCAGCGACACACAAGCCGAATCCGAGGATCTGGGCGATGCTTATGTCGCCGCGCCTGAGCGCGTCAAGCCGGATGATGAATCGACTTATCTGACGCTTCCCACACTGATTCTGCCGCAGACGTTGCTGCTGCCGCGGATGTCACTGCCATATCCGCTCGATGACGACGAAGAGACCCAGGCCGTCGACGACGCGATCAAGCATGACCGCTTGATTCTCGTTCTGGCTGCGAAAGATCAGGATGACGTCGACGAGGATTTCGACGACGACGAAGCCGAAGAGTTGGAAGAGGCCGACTCGTCGGACGAGTCAGAGGCAGGTGTGACGAACTATGGCTCGCTCGTTGCTGATGACGAACTCTGCACCATCGGTGTCATCGCCGAGGTCGGCCACAAGATCACCCGGCCCGGTGGCCCAGCTCATGTCATCCTCCAGGGCGTTGCCCGTGGCGTCGTCAAAGGACTGGAACAGCGCAAGCCATTCACGCTGGCGAAGGTCAAGCGTGTCGATGACGAGAACGTCGAGACACTTGAGGCAAAGGCTGTCATGTCGCATGTCCTCGAACAAGTCGAGGCATATGTCGCGATGCTGCCGAACGTTCCCGAAGAAGTCGTCACGATGGTCCGAAGCGTGGACGAGCCGGGTTGGCTGGCCGACCTGATCGCTTTCTCGCCCGAGTTCGAATCGTCGAAGCGCCAGGAAGCCCTGGAGATCCTCAATCCCGTCGAGCGATTGCGTCGGATATCCGTCATCCTCCAGGAACGGCTCGAGTACCTGTCTCTCCGTCATCAGATTCAGTCGGAGGCACAAGCCGGATTAGACCGCCAGCAGCGTGAGTACCTGCTGCGCGAGCAGATGCGAACGATTCAGCGCGAACTCGGCGACATCGCTGGTGAAGAGGTGCTCGTCCAGGAGTTCCGCGACAAGATCGAAGCGGCAGGGATGCCGGAAGAAGTCAAGACCAAGGCACTTCTCCAGGTGTCACGTCTTGAGCATCAGCATCCGTTTTCGCCGGAAATCGGCGTCATCCGTTCCTACCTGGAGTGGTTGACGGAGTTGCCGTGGTCGATCGAAACCGAAGATCAGCTCGACCTTAAGGATGCTGCCCGAATCCTCGATGAAGATCACTATGGTCTGCCGAAGGTCAAGGAGCGGATTCTCGAGTTCATCGCTGTCCGCAAACTGGCCGGCAACCGGATGAAGGCACCGATCATCTGCTTCGTCGGCCCGCCGGGCGTCGGGAAGACCAGCCTGGGACGCTCGATCGCTCGCGCCCTGGGACGTTCGTATGTGCGAATGTCGCTTGGTGGGGTCCGTGATGAGGCCGAGGTTCGTGGCCATCGTCGAACCTACGTCGGCGCGATGCCGGGTCGTGTCATCAAGGCGCTGCGTGATGCGAAGACGAAGAACCCGGTCATGGTGCTGGACGAGATCGACAAGGTTGGTTCAGACGCCTTCCGTGGTGACCCATCCTCGGCATTGCTTGAAGTGCTCGATCCGGAGCAGAACCATTCCTTTTCCGATCACTACCTGGAAGTCGCCTTTGACCTCTCACAGGTGATCTTCATTACGACCGCCAACATGCTCGACCCGATCCCACCGGCCCTGCGTGACCGAATGGAGATCATCGAGGTGCCGGGGTACACCGAGGTCGAAAAGTTGGAGATCGCGCGCAACTTCCTGTTGCCGAAGGCGCTGTACTCACACGGCCTCGAAGAAGCACAACTGACGGTAACCGACGATGCGTTGTTGTTGCTGATCCGTGAGTATACGCACGAGTCGGGCGTCCGTAACCTCGACCGCGAAATCGGCGCGCTTTGTCGCAAGGTTGCCCGCAGGGTGGCTGAAGAGCCGGACAGAGAGAACTGGCTGGTGGGAGCGGAGGATCTGACGACGTTCCTTGGCATTCCACGATTTGAATACGGCCTGGCCGAGGAAAACGACGAAGTCGGAGTCGCCACTGGCGCGGCGGTGACGAGTGCTGGCGGTGACCTGTTGTCGGTTGAGACGACAGTTATGTCCGGAAAATCAGATCTGACGTTGACTGGTCAACTCGGTGACGTGATGCAGGAATCAGCACGGGCGGCGATTTCCTACGCGCGTTCGCGTTCGAAGGAACTTGGCATCCCGACCGGCTTCTTCGACACCCATACGATCCACATTCACGTTCCAGCTGGTGCAATCCCCAAGGATGGCCCATCGGCTGGCGTGACACTGGCGACATCGCTGATCTCGGCCGTGACCGGCAGCAAGGTCCGCAAGGACGTTGCGATGACCGGCGAGGTCACGCTGCGCGGCAAGGTGCTCCCGATTGGGGGCGTCCGCGAAAAGGCGTTGGCAGCCCATCGCGGCGGGATCACGACGATGATCGTCCCCAAACGCAATGAGAAGGACCTCGCCGACTTGCCCGCGACTGTCCGCGATAGTCTGGATATTCACCTCGTTTCGCACATGGATGAGGTGCTGGCAATCGCGTTGGTTGCCGCTCCACGCGCTGTGAAAGAACTGGCTGCCGTCAGCGTGTGACGTAACGCACCACCTTCAGCCGTTTCGTGCATGCAGAACGTGCTTCTGCCTGGATGAAACGGCTGACAGCGATTGGCTACTTGCTATACTGCAACGGCCGGTCAAACAGACCGGGCCGATTCATAGCCAGCCAGGAGGATTCCATGAAGCTGATCTTCGCGATCGTTCAGGATGAGGATGCCGATAACCTGACCGAGGCGCTGGTCAGTGAGGGGTTCCGAATTACCAGGATTGGCAGTACCGGCTCGTTTCTGCGGATGGGCAACAGCAGCATCATGGTTGGCGTTGAAGAAAGCCAGGTGCCGCAGGTTGTCTCGATCATCCGCCGCATATGCCGCCGTCGCAAGCAGATGGCGGTTCCCTACTCTCCCGCCCTGGAGCCTGGTCTGCTCTATATGCCCGAGAACTTCGAAGTCGAAGTTGGCGGCGCAGTCATCTTTACTCACAACGTCGTCCGATTCGAGCGTCTCTAGGCGTCCATCTCACGCAGGCGAGGCTGGGAACCAATGGTAACGACGAAAGGGATGTCCATAGAAGAGTTCGAGCAATTGCCGGATGATGGGCACCGGTACGAGCTGGTAGATGGAGAACTGGAGCGGATGCCGCCGACCCGCGAGGTTCATGGTGATGTCGATCGTCAGTTCATCTGGCTGCTCGAGAGTTACATTCGACCGCGTGAGATCGAGAAATTGTTCGTCGAGACCAGCTTCGTCCTCTCCTCGGATCGACAGACGGTTCGGCAACCCGATATCGCCTTTGTCCGGGCCGAACGTCTGATGCAAGACCGAGATCGCGAACGGTCGGTTCGGTTGGTTCCGGATCTTGTGATCGAGATCGTCTCTCCGAGCGACCGTCGATCGGCGGTTGTTGCAAAGGTTCATGAGTATCTTCATTACGGCGTAAGCATCGACTGGGTTGTCGATCCGCCATCGCGTAGTGTCACGGTTTTCCGAAATGACGGAAGTGTCGAGATACTGGGGCAGGACGACACGATCGACGGCGAGGATATTATCCCTGGATTCGAGGCGACGATCCGGGACATTTTCCAGTTGCGAGATCGCTAAAGAAAGGCCATCACGAATGTCCGCAAATGTCCCACAGGTTGACCGCGAACGGTTGATCGAGATTGTGAGCGAACTGGTCGGCATTCCGAGTGTGTCGGGTGATGAGTTGGCGATCATGCAGCACGTAGCCGGGTACTTCGAGGGCGCAGGTGTCGAACACGTCGTCACCGCCAAAGACCCGAACAGGCCCAATGTCATTGCTTCGGTCGGCAATGGTAATGGGCCGGTCATCGCCATGAATGGGCATCTCGATACCGTACCGGTGTCGGACATCGACCGCTGGCAAACTGACCCGTTCAAGGGCGTTCTCAGTGACGACGGGAAGCGGATTTTTGGCCGTGGCTCGTCTGACATGAAGGGCGCCGTCGGTGTCATGCTCTATGTCATGACGGCTCTGAAAGACGTTCCCCTCAACGGCACGCTTCAGGCTCACGTCGTTTCAGACGAGGAGCGCGGGGCCGACTACGGGACGAAGCATCTTCTGGCGGAGATCGAGGCTGGACGGCTGAAGAAGCCGGATTACGTCCTGATCGGCGAGGGGAGCCAGCTCAAAGTTCGAAACGCCGAGCGCGGCATCTTTGGCTTCCGGGTGCGCTTCATTGGTAAAGCGTCCCACACTGCTGCTGCACGGGTGTCCGGCATCAACGCGATCATGCTGGCTGCCAAAGGCATTCTCGCTCTTGAAGGTGACCTCGACCGCGAGCATCCGGCGATCGGCAAGCCAGTCATTTCCGTAAACAAGATCGAGGGCGGCATCGTGTCCAACATCGTGCCGGGTGAATGCATTATCACCGTTGACCGACGGACGATTCCTGGCGAGACGCGCGAGAGTGTGCTGGCCGAGGTGTGTGAGAAACTCGACGCTGTGAAGGCCGACGATCCCCGATTCAATTACGAGATCCTTGCTTCTGACGAGGAAGAAGGCTATACGCCTGCCAATATCACTGATGAGGACTCGCCGATCGTCCGAGCCCTGCAGGATAGCGTCGAGATGGTCCGGGGTCGTGAGCCGGAGTTCTTCAAGACCTGGGCAGGTGCAACCGATGGCCGGCTGTATCGCTTCGCCGGGATCGACACCGTCGGCTTCGGCCCGAACGGCGAGGCCGCCCACGGCGCGAACGAGGCTGTCTTCGTCGACGATCTGGTGACGCAGGCACAGGTGTACATCGCGACCGTCCGCAACCTGCTCGGGTAGGGGCTCAGGAGGCACGTGCGATGCCTGCTCCCCGCTGGTTGGCGCGCGCCAACCGCCGCGTGACAAATCCGATTCTCGGCCCAGTGCTGACGAAACTGCCAGGTTTTGGCGTCGTTGTTCACACCGGGCGCAGGAGTGGTCGGCAGTACCGGACGCCGATTGGCTTGTTTGCCCATGATGGCGGCTACGTCATTGCGCTGACGTACGGGCCCGACACTGAGTGGGTCCAGAACATCCTTGCGAGCGGTGGCTGCATCGTCGAGATGCGCGGTCGTTCATTGGGCCTTACCCGACCGCGCCTGTTCCACGATGAATCTCGTACGACGGTTCCGGCACTCGTCCGGCTGGCCCTCAGGCTGATCCGCGTTAGCGATTTCCTTGAACTGAAACCGGATGACAACGCAGAGGGTTCACGACGTCCATCGAGATAGCGATGACTGGCTCTCCGAAATCAGATGATGGTAGGCCTGTGTTGCTCGTATTACCTCCTGAAGATAAACGAGCGGTGTGCGATATCGTACGGACCCGCATCAGCCTTTAAGATCGATTGTTCTGATCGAGATTGATGTCCGTAGCGACCGGCGCTGCAGAACGCGGTAGGATACCTTCGAATATGCCAGACACTCGACGAACATCGTCAGAATGCGACCGTACGCAGCATTTCCCATTCGTTTTCGATTGACCGGGACGGGTAGAAGGAGTAGAATAAGGCAAGGATTTAGAACATCCATTCTACTTTTTCCATTGGACGTTCCGCCAGACGAAAGGTACCGCAGTGAGCGAACGCGACAAGGCGATCGAGATGGCCCTGGCGACGATTGAGCGCCAGTTCGGCAAGGGCTCGATCATGAAGATGAACGAGGCTACGCGGCTGCCGATCGAAGGCATTCCGACTGGCTCGATTGCGCTGGACATGGCGCTCGGGATTGGCGGCATCCCGCGCGGTCGGATCATCGAGATCTATGGGCCGGAGTCGTCGGGTAAGACGACGCTGGCGCAGCACATCATCGCCGAAGCGCAGAAGATGGGCGGCGTAGCTGCCTATATCGACGCCGAGCATGCCCTTGACCCACTGTACGCCGAGAAGTGCGGTGTCAACCTCGACAACCTGCTGATCTCGCAGCCGGATACCGGTGAGCAGGCGCTGGAGATCACCGAGACACTCGTTCGCTCCGGTGCGATTGACATCATCGTCGTTGACTCGGTCGCCGCGCTCGTCCCACGGGCAGAGATCGAAGGAGACATGGGCGATTCGCACGTCGGCTTGCAGGCCCGACTGATGAGCCAGGCGTTGCGCAAGCTAACTGGCGCCATCTCTCGCTCGCGCACATCAGTCGTATTCATCAACCAGCTTCGAATGAAGATCGGCGTCATGTTCGGTAGTCCGGAAACGACGACCGGTGGTCAGGCGCTGAAGTTCTACTCGTCCGTCCGGATGGATATCCGCCGGATTGAGACACTGAAGCAGGGTACCGATTCGATTGGTAACCGTGTCCGAGTCAAGGTGGTCAAGAACAAGGTCGCGCCGCCGTTCCGTCAGGCCGAGTTCGACATCATGTACAACGAGGGTATCTCGAAGGCCGGAAGCGTTCTCGATGTCGGTGTCGAGTTGGGCATCGTCCGCAAGAGCGGCGCCTGGTTCTACCTCGATGAGGACCGGCTTGGTCAGGGCCGCGAGAATGCCAAGGAGTTCCTCAACAACAACCTGGACATCAGAGACACGATCGAGCATCGCATTCGTGCGACCTCCCCGGAGTTCGCTGAGCCTGAGGTTCAGGAGGACGAAGTGCTGGTCACGGCTGGCACCAATGGACTGTTCAAGGACGACGAGATCGTGTAACCGGCGTCAGGCATCGATATGCAATTGAGGAACGGGCATCCATCTGGATGCCCGTTCCTCGTTCATTTCCCTTTTTCGACACCAATGCCGCTTATCAAGCAGGTGAAGCATCGCTCGTACGCGTTGCCGATTGTATCGATCTACAGCCGCAATAACTGCCTGCTTATCGCTTTACAACTGAATCGTTTCTCCGTCGGCGGGAATCATCACGCGCTGATCCTTTTGTGAATCGCTTAGTTTCTTTGCCAGCATCTCGCGGGTCAGAAGGCAGTGGTTGATGGTGTCCATGTGGACGGCGATGATCTTTGCGTTTGGGGCTGCTTCGGCAACGCGGATGACGTCGTCCGCGGTCATCGTGATCGGGTCACCCGTCAGGAATTGGGCCGCGCCCGCATTGAGAACAATCACATCGGGTTGATGATCGCGCAGTGCAGCCTCGAACTCCGGACACCAGACGGTGTCGCCAGCGATATATAGGGTTGGCTCGCCTGGAACACTGAAGACAAAGCCCGAGACTGGCCCCATCCTCGAACCAATCTCGCCGGTGCCGTGCTGGCCGCCGGTGCGCGTGACCGTCATGCCGTGCCATCGTTCGCTCGAATCGATCTCAATGAGGTTGATGAACCCCTCCCCGGTGAGTTTGTCGACATCCGGCGGTTGACACACCATCGGTGTTTCTCGTGGGATCAGTTCTGCCGCTCGTGCGTCCCAGTGGTCGCGGTGGGTATGGGTGACGAAGACGCCATCCACTCCGGCTATGAGGTCCTCGAGCGCGTCATCATCGAGCGGCAGCGGCAGCATCGGAATGCGGTGGGCGTTGGCCGCGTTGGGGATCGGGTCGAGTGACGCTTGTTCCGTCAGCATCGGGTCGACGAGGATGCTGATCTCGCCCCAGTCGACAACGATCGTTGCATGGCGCAGCAGTCGAATGTTCATTGCTACCCTGTTCGCTCAGAAGTTGAAGAAGACCGTTTCACCCGGCCCCTGGAGGACGATATCGAACCTGTAGACGGTCGTTGAGCCATCATCTTTGCGGGTCGCGAGGAGCGTGCCTCGACGCTCAGCAGGAACGAGTTGGAGGATCGGGTCGTCAGCGTTTGCCGATTCGTCGGCGAAGTAGATCCGTGTGAAGAGATGGTTGAGCAGGCCACGGGCGAACACCGTTACCGCAATGTGCGGCGCCTGTATCCGCTCGCGATCGAACGCGACTGGCCCCGGCAAGATCGTCTCGAACCAGAAACGTCCCTCGTCATCCGCGCCGGATCGTCCGAAGCCGGTGAACTCCGGGTCCAGCGGCGCGTCGCAGTCATCGTCCGGATGGTGGTAGCGGCCAAAGGCATTCGCCTGCCAGATCTCGACCATCGCATCCGGTACCGGGTTGCTTTCGCCGTCGTAGACATGACCTTCAATCCGGATACGTTTGCCCTCGGTCTGAGGTCCGGCCAG
>JBGSWU010000128.1:0-24680 GCA_041751795.1 Thermomicrobiales bacterium | reverse complement strand
AGATAAAGTCAGTTTCACGCACCTTGAGGAGTTGGAACTCACTCTGGCTGCCGCCGGTCAGTCCATGCCCGAACCAACCGGCCGACCCGATCGTGACCTGAGCCTGGATGATGTTGAATCCCTGCCCGAGATAGTCCTTATAGGGATCGAACGAGATGAGCAGGCGATCTTTCTGGTAATCGTGCATCAGGTAGTGCCAGCCAACCCACGTGCCTGGGATTGACAGCAGCAGCAGTGACACAACGTGGAGTATGCGCGCAGATGACATCAGGATCATTCCGAGCCAGATCGCGGCGAACACACCAGTTGTCCCGAGGTCCGGCTGAATGAAGACGAGACCCATCGGCAAGCCGGCAATACCGAGTGTGATCGCGAAGTTCGAAAAGCGATCCATCTCGTCGTGGCGCTCGCTGATGAAGGCTGCCAACGCGATGACAACGGCGACTTTGGCAGCCTCCGATGGTTGGAATGACAATGGACCAATCATGATCCAGCGCGTCGAGCCGCCTTCGGTCGTACCAATCATCAGCAACGACACGAGCAATGCGACAGAACCGAGATAAAACACGACGGCGAACGACTTCAAAAAGCGGTAGTGAATTGTCGATAGCGCGAACATGGCGATCAAGCCGCCAACGAAGTAGATGCCTTGTCGGACGGCCTGTGAACCAGGAGAAACCGCACCTCCCCCGCTCGCACTCCAGATCGTCACCAGCCCAAAGAGTCCAAGGATGATGACAAGGACGACCAGAAATGGATCGAATTCTGTCGGCTGGCTGATGCTCGATCGTGCCTGCGCCCGACGTGCACTGGCAATTGAAACCATGCTGAACGATCCCACCACTTGCAGTTCAAGAATACCCACGCTCGTCTAACGAACCCCACCAATTGCGCGGGACGCATCCAAGTATAACGGGTAGACGCGTCAGACTACCTCACTGCAATCAATCGGGCATAGAAACTCAGAGCAGTTCGACACCATTGATCGTTATGTGGAACTCACATCCGAGGAATTCCGCAGCACGGCGGCTCATCAACATACGTGGCAGGAAGATCTCGAAATAATGCATCACCTGGGCAACCGACGTGTCAATGGTCAACTCAAGCGTGATCGTCTTTCCAGATTCGTCGACGCGCAGGAACGAGGATTCCGACGCGTAGTTCACCCGGTCGTGCTGATCGAAACTTGCAGGCTCCGGGTTGCGGACTCGCGACCGGTGGACGTCGGACTTGTCGGCCAGGATCAATGCCGCGCCGACCGGGTGAACCGCTTCACCGAGCCGACCTGAGTCATCGCCGTGCGAGCCAATCGCACCCATGACGATCGCGACATCACGCGTAGGCATGTGGAGGCGATTGAGGATGTCCCGAGCGAGAATCGCACCGGTGTGGGCGTGGTCATACCGGCTGATCACGTTTCCGATGTCGTGCAAGTAGCCCGCGATTGACGCCAGTTCCTGGTGGTCGCCGTCGTATCCCAGATGCCGGAGGACATTCCGAGCGATGCGCGAAACGAGCGTTACATGCCGGACACCGTGTTCGGTATACCCCAGCACGCCAAGATTTTCGTTCGCGCGTTCAACCATCGCTGCGACCTCGTCATCGGCTCGGACGATGTCGAACGTGACGACATCTACCGCCGGATCAGGAGCGGACGCGAGTTCGGGTCGAACAGGACGTTCGACGCTCGTCGCAATCTCAGTTAATGATTCAGATGATTCGTTCGCCACAGATTACTCTTCTCATGTGATAAATGGAACGGTTCGATGAACAAGGCTACCGGCCCTCCGCATCGTCTCGATCGAAGCTCCAGCGATCGTAGGATCTGATCTCGTCACGCTCACGACGTGTACGCCCCCGCAACTCTCGTTCTCGAGTGCGCTCATCGAGATCCTCCAACCGACCAGGATGGCCAACGGCGACAAGTGCCAGGACGCGTACCTGCTGCGGAACTCCCAGGACCGCACGGACGACTTGCTCATCGAACCCGCCCATCGGATGCGCGTGCAGATCAAGGGCAACCGCTTGCAGCAGCAGGTTCTCGAGCGCCATTCCGGCGTCCATCAGATAGTACTGCTTGCCGTTGACGATCTGCCCATCGTCAGGGTCGCCGCAGATCGCGATCATGACTGGGGCGGCTTTCGCGTAGGCGTTGCCCTTCGTCAGTGCGCCGTGAAGTGCAGTCAGAATCGACCCGTCGTGGACCACGACAAATCGCCACGGCTGCCTGTTTCCGTACGATGGCGCCCAACGGGCGGCCTCGATCAGGGACTCAACCGATGAATCAGGCACCGGCGTCGGCGCAAAGCGTCGGCTGCTCCAGCGACGCAATAGCAGGTCAGTGACCTGAGGTGATGCGGTTTCGGTAGCACGCTGACGATCGCTCACGATGTTCCCTCAAACATAAATCGGCACATCGACATCCAGGATACCGACCGACCAATCCTCCGTCGCCGCGAGGATATCCCCGTCCGGCCCGAACAGGTAGCCACCGCCGGGGAAATCTTCGTCAACGGTTCGGCCAGCCTGAGTCGCGACGGCGATGTAGATACCGTGCGATCGTGCGTACCCACCGAGATCGTGTGCGCATTTCTCTCGCCACCAGTCGAATCCACTCTGCCAGTTTCGTGTTTCCTGATCACCGTATAACCCGGTGCCGCACATTCGAGCATGAGTTGCGCCCCCTGCTCCGCACAGGTAGTAAAAATGGTTGGATTATCGATATCCGCGCAGATCGAAATGCCGAAACGGGTATCCGAGTGCATGAATGTCGGGATGTCGGTACCAGCCGAGAACCAGTCCGCCTCGTCCTCGATGACGGTCATCTTCCTGTACGCCCCGATGAGTTGGCCCCGTCGTGCAACGATCTGGGTAATGAACGGTTTGCCGTCAGGATTCCGTTCGACAATTCCGGCAACCGCCGTCAACACCCGGCCATCGGTCATCGCGATGAACTCAGTCACTGCCTCGCTGTTGATATCGAGTACGGCATCCGGCCACTTCGATGGATCAATGTAGCCGGTGATGCTCATTTCCGGGAAAACGACGATGCTAATCTCCCGTTCGGCAGCCCGGTCGATCGCCGCTCTGGTATCGGCAAGGTTGCGGTCGATCTCACCCTTCTCGCATAGCATCTGCACGAGTGACAACCGCATACTGTTTTGCCCTTCAGTGAGATGTCATTCAGCAGTTACGGGTGGACGCCGCCGGACAGGTTTCTGGGAATGAGGATACGCGTTCGACCGAACGACGCATCGCGTCATCATGATCCGGCAGGATGTTGCAAATCTACGAGCGATTCGACGGGCTACGGCTCTTCGAGGGAGTCGCGGAGGATGTCGAAGTATTCCAGGGCAAGACCAGTGCCGATCGCGACACACGACAGCGGGTCGTCAGCGACGTAGCAGGGAACGCCGGTCACCTCAGTAAGAAGGTCAGACAACCCACGAAGAAGGGCACCACCACCGGTCAGGATCATCCCCTTATCGATGATGTCAGACGAGAGTTCTGGTGGAGTTTCTTCGAGGACGGCTCGGACCGCGCCAATGATCGCCTCCAGCGGTTCGGTGATCGCTTCAACGACTTCGTTTGAGTGGATGTTGATCGTCCGCGGCAATCCGGCGACTTCGTCCCGGCCACGAACATCCATCGTCAAGTCGTCGTCGAGCGGCATCGCTGACCCGATCGCGATCTTGACTTCTTCAGCGGTCCGTTCGCCGATTCGCAGGTTGTATTTCCGCTTGATGTAATTGGCGATCGCCTCGTCAAACCGATTTCCACCAACGCGAATCGAGTTAGCTTTAACGATCCCATTGAGCGAAATGACAGCAACCTCGGTCGTGCCACCACCAATGTCAATGACCATATTGCCGCTGGGATCGGCCACAGGAACTTTCGCGCCAATTGCTGCCGCGAGTGGTTCAGAAATCAGGTAGGCGCGCCGCGCACCAGCTGCAAGTGCGGCGTCACGGACAGCACGTCGCTCAACGCCCGTGACACCTGCCGGGACACAGATCATGACATCTGGCTTCGTCAACGAGAACTTGCCAACTGCCTTGTTGATGAAATAGTGCAGCATCTCCTGGGTGACAACGTAATCCGCGATCACACCGTCGCGCATTGGACGGACAACCTCGATTGTCTCCCTCGGCTCGCGACCGAGCATGTTGCGAGCTTCCAGGCCGACCGCTTTGACCTTGCCATCGCGCGCCGATATGGCGACAACCGATGGCTCGTTGATCACGATCCCGCGCCCACGCAGAAACACGAGCACGTTGGCCGTTCCCAGATCGATGCCGAGTTGTTTCGCCAATATGGCTCCAAGATCCAGATGGATTGCTACATCACAGAAGTGTACGGACACCCGGAACGGGCGTCCGTACAGGCAAAGTCTATCATAGGGTCCTTACAATGAACCGCATTTACTCGTAGCGGATGCGCGCTCCCAGGCTGGCGAACTTCCCGACGATATCTTCGTAGCCGCGTAGGACGTGCTTAGTTTCACTAACACGAGTTTCGCCGTCTGCGACCAGCCCCGCGAGGATCAGGCAAGCACCTGAGCGAATGTCCAGGGCGGTCACGTCGGCACCGCGCAACTGAGTTGGGCCTGTGAAGCGAGCTTCCTGATTATTGATCATCTGAACGCGAGCGCCCATCTTTGCCAACTCGTCGGCATAGCGTAACCGGTCATTGAACACGCGCTCATAGATCCGACTGACGCCGTCCGCCTGCGTCAGTAAAACAGCAAAGGCGGCCTGGAGGTCGGTTGGGAAGCCAGGAAACGGTAGCGCCTGGACTTCGACTGATTCAAGTGTCTTGCCTGCGCGGACGAGCATGTCGCTCTCGCCCCACCAGACCTGAGCGCCCGCTTCACGCAATTTATACGTCAGAGGAAGCATGT
Source organism: Thermomicrobiales bacterium (assembly GCA_041751795.1). Taxonomy (GTDB): domain Bacteria; phylum Chloroflexota; class Chloroflexia; order Thermomicrobiales; family CFX8; genus JBBECJ01. The sequence continues at coordinate 19,780 of JBGSWU010000128.1, read as the reverse complement.
CGCGTTCGTTGACATTCTCAAGAATGATTTCGCCGCCAGTAACGACCGCGCCAATCGCAAAGGTTCCGGCTTCAAGCCGGTCGGGCAAAATCGCCGTGTGGAACCCATGCAGGCGTTCCACGCCCGTAACGCGTAGGTACGGGGTGCCGAGACCCTCGATCTTAGCGCCCATCTCAATCAGCATTCGACCGAGTGCGTAGATTTCCGGCTCGGCGGCAGCGTTGACGATCGTCGTCACGCCTCGGGATAACGTCGCGGCCATCAACAGGTTCTCAGTGCCGGTGTGGCTCGGGTAATCCATGTAGATCTCGGCACCCTCAAGGCGGCGCGAGGTCATCTTGTAATAGCCGTCACCGACGAAGACACTCGCGCCCATTCGCTTAAAGCCACGGACGTCGACATCGACAGGTCGGCTACCGAGTTTGCAGCCACCGGGAGCCGGAGATGTCATTTCGCCAGTGCGGGCGAGAATAGGGCCAGACACGAGGAACGACGCGCGCATGCGCTCGACAAGATCGGCGGGTGCTGTGCGTTCGGTGATTTCCCGTGCGTGGATCCGGACACGGTGCTCGTCGGGATTGAAATCAACATCTGCTCCGAGTCTGCGGAGGAGGTCCACCATCACGAAGATGTCGGCGAGGACCGGAACATTCTCAAGCGTGCAGGGCTCGTCGGTGAGGAGCGCAGCAGCCATCATCGGCAATGCAGCATTCTTAGCTCCACCGATGCGTAGGCGACCTGACAGTTGGGCGCCACCTTGAGTAATGATGGATGGCGCAGACGCTGAACGGCCGTGCTCAGTCGTCGCGGACTCGGGTCTCTGGGCAACCTGCACGGCCATCTCCTTCATGTTGTGGGAAGCGGCGTATACCGCTACGTGTTGGTCATATTAGTCGGGCCTGGTCGCGCTCGACCGTGCTGCCGTCGCTGGGCAACACGCAAGCGAACTGCCGCGCGCTGCATCGATGCTTCGGCGAGCGCCAGATCGACGCCTGGCTGTCCGCCTCGCTGACTCAACCGGGCTTCCGCACGCTGCCGAGCATCTTCGGCACGCTGGACGTCGATTTCCTCGACCCGTTCAGCCGTGTCCGCCAGAACCAGGACTCGATTGTTAGCAACTTCCATGAAGCCGCCGAACACAACCAGCGCCTGTTCATTGCCAGCCTTCTTGATGCGCATCTCGCCAGCAGAAAGCAGTGAGAAGAGTGGCGCATGCTTCGGCAGGATGCCAAGCGTTCCTTCTGCTCCCGGCGCGACGACCATGTCAACATCGGTTTCAGCGTACACGACACGCTCGGCGGTGACCACTTCGACGTTCAGTTTTTCAGGTCTCATCATTCCCCCGGAACATCGAGAGTCGGGAAGCGGGAGCAGAGTCCATAGAGTTCTGCATCCCGATTCCCACTTTCGTCACTAGTTTTCTGCCGACATTCGCTGGGCCTTCTCGACAGCCTGATCGATCGTGCCAACCATATAAAACGCCTGCTCTGGCAACTGGTCGTGGCGACCTTCGAGGATTTCCTTGAAGCCCTGAACCGTCTGATCGCGGGTCACGTACTGTCCCGGTGTACCGGTGAAGACTTCGGCGACGAAGTTCGGCTGCGACAGGAAGCGCTGGATGCGGCGGGCGCGTGCAACGGTCAACTTGTCATCTTCAGACAGTTCCTCGATACCGAGGATGGCGATGATGTCCTGCAGGTCGCGGTAACGCTGGAGAACGCGCTGCACTTCACGGGCGACGCGGTAGTGTTCCTCACCGATGATCAGCGGATCAAGTGCACGGGATGTCGAGGAGAGCGGGTCGACGGCTGGGTAGAGTCCCTGCTCGGCGATCGAGCGCTCAAGCGAGACGGTCGAGTCCAGGTGAGCGAACGCTGTCGCCGGGGCCGGGTCGGTATAGTCGTCGGCGGGAACGTAGATCGCCTGCACGGAGGTGATCGAACCGCGCTTGGTCGAGGTAATTCGCTCCTGCAGCTGACCCATTTCAGTCGCAAGCGTAGGCTGGTAACCGACGGCGCTCGGCATACGACCGAGAAGCGCCGACACTTCCGAACCTGCCTGAACGAAGCGGAAAATGTTGTCGATGAAAAGGAGGACGTCGCGACCTTCATCACGGAAGTACTCGGCCATCGTCAGACCGGAGAGCGCCACACGGAGACGCGCACCTGGCGGCTCGTTCATCTGGCCGAAGACCATCGCCGTCTTGTCGATAACGCCCGACTCACGCATCTCGCCGTAGAGCTGCGTACCCTCACGGGTGCGCTCGCCGACGCCGCAGAAGACGGAGTAGCCACCGTGCTCAGCGGCGATGTTTCGGATGAGTTCCATGATGATGACCGTCTTGCCGACTCCGGCGCCGCCAAAGATGCCCGTCTTACCGCCCTTGGTGAATGGGGCGATCAGGTCGACAACCTTGAGACCTGTCTCGAAGATCTCGACCGACGTTGACTGCTCGTCGAACTCCGGCGCAGGGCGATGGATACCGTAGGTCTGCTCAGCATTAACGACCGGATTGCCATCGACTGGCTCACCGACGACGTTAAAGATGCGGCCGAGTGTCGCTGGGCCAACTGGTACCTGGATTGGTGCGCCGATGTCGGTCGCCTTCGCGCCTCGGCGAAGACCGTCGGTCGTCGACATCGCAACCGCACGAACCCAGTCGTTCCCGAGGTGCTGCTGAACTTCCAGCGTCAGCGTAACGCCTGTATCCATCGGAATTTCAAGCGCGTTGTAGATCTCAGGCAGTTGATCCGGCGGGAACTCCACGTCCACGACGGCGCCCTGTACCTGTACGACCCTGCCGACGGCTCCACCTGTTGTTGTCGCCACGGTTCTCTCCTACTTCCTGTCCCTCATGTCGTGCGCCGCAAACCGCATCGTGGACGCTTCCTTGAATGACGATCCCAAATTTACCGACCACCGAGCGCAGCCGCACCGGCAGCGATCTCGGAAACTTCGCGCGTAATCTGTGCCTGACGCGCCTTGTTGAGCGTCAGTGTCAGCTCGTTGATGAACTCATTGGCGTTTTCGCTGGCAGCACGCATAGCGACCATTCGAGCTGATTGCAGCGACGCAACCGATTCAAGTACGGCCTGGTAGACCTGCGACTCGATGTATCGAGGCAGGAGCGCCTGAAGCACAGCTTCCGGATCTGGCTCGAAGATATAGTCCTGGACCTGCTCTTCAGCCGTCGCATCTTCAGGTGCTGTAATCGGCAGCAACTGGACAATTTCTGGCAACTGTACGAGCGTGTTGACGAACCTGGTGTAAATCAGATACACGGCATCGACGCGACCGGAAGTGAAATCCTGGAGCGCAATATCGATAACGGGCCTCAGCGACTCCATCGAACCACCGTCATCGAAGCCGGTAAATTCAGCCTCGATCCCCTGATTCGTTCGCGCAAAGAAATCGCGCCCCTTGCGTCCAATTGCAATCAGTTCGACCGGGTGGCCGACTTCATCACGAATGAAGCGCAACGCACGCCGGATCACGTTCGTGTTGAACGCGCCCGCAAGACCGCGGTCGGCAGTGACGAGAACAACACCGACGCGGTTCACCGGACGCTGTTCGAGAAGCGGATACGCTTCTCGATCGACCGACGCGCCCATCGCTGACAGGCCAGCAATCATCAGCCGGATGCGCTCAGCGTACGGGCGGGACGCACGCACGCGCTCCTGCGCACGCCGCATCTTCGATGCAGCGACCATCTCCATCGCGCGCGTGATCTGAGCTGTATTGCGAACCGAGCGGATGCGCCGCCTGATTTCTCGTGGTGTCGCCACCGCCTGGACCTCCTCTAAAGCGTGTCAGTCAATTGCCGAGTCGATGAGCCAGCCGTTCGGACGGCGATGACCGATGAACTAGACCGTAGTCTCCAGTTGATCGACCACCAGTCCGCGATTGAACTCTTCGGTCATCGACCGCAACGATGCCGTGATGTCGTCATCGAGCGCGCGCTTTTCTTTGATCGTCGACATCAGATCATGACCGGCTGATTGCAGGTACTCTACGAACTGCGACTCCCAGGAGCGGACACGATCGACGGGAATTTCGTCGATAAACCCGTTTGTCGCAGCCCAGATGACAGCGATCTGCTGTTCAACCGCCATCGGTTGATACTGCGGCTGCTTCAGGATCTCGGTGAGTCGCATACCGCGATCGATCTGACGCTTTGTTGCCGGGTCGAGGTCGGACGCGAACTGTGCGAACGCTGCGAGCGACCGGAACTGCGCCAGGTCAAGTCGAAGCGAACCAGCGACCTGTCGCATGGCCCGAATCTGGGCAGCGCCACCGACGCGGGAAACCGAAATACCCACGTTCAGTGCCGGTCGAACACCAGCGTAGAACAGGTCGCCTTCGAGGAAGATCTGACCGTCAGTGATCGAAATAACGTTCGTAGGGATGTAGGCCGACACGTCGTTGGCCTGGGTCTCGATCATCGGCAAGGACGTCAGCGAACCACCACCCCGCTCGGCGGAAAGTCGCGCGGAGCGCTCAAGCAGACGTGAATGCAGGTAGAAGACGTCGCCAGGATATGCTTCGCGGCCCGGCGGACGGCGCATCAGCAGCGAGACCTGGCGATAGGCCCAGGCGTGCTTCGACAAATCGTCGTAAACGATCAGGGCGTCGCCACCAGACTCCATGATCTCCTCGCCCATCGCCGTTCCGGCGTAAGGGGCGATGAACTGCATCGGAGCAGGCTCGGCAGCCGAGGCGACAACGACGATCGTGTGATCCATCGCGCCATACTTCTCGAGCGTTGCGACGATCTGGGCAACCTGCTGCTTCTTCTGGCCGATAGCGACATAAATGCAGATGACGCCACTGTCGCGCTGGTTGATGATCGTATCGATGACGATAGCGGACTTGCCCGTCTGCCGGTCGCCAATGATCAACTCACGCTGACCTCGACCGATTGGGATCATCGAGTCAATCGCCTTGATACCGGTCTGAAGCGGTGTGTCGACGTCAGAGCGCTCGATGACGCCAGGAGCGATACGCTCAACCGCCCGGAAGCGATCAGTCGCGATCGGCCCCTTGCCGTCGACCGGTTCACCAAGGGCGTTGACAACGCGACCAACAAGGGCCGAGCCAACCGGGACTTCAGCAATACGGCCTGTCGAGCGAACCTCGTCGCCTTCCTCGATGCCGGTAAAGTCACCGAAAATGATGACGCCGACCGAGTCTTCCTGGAGATTGAAGGCCATTCCCATGACGCCGTTCGAGAACTGCACCAGTTCATTGGCCATCACGTCGCTGAGTCCGTGAACGGTTGCGATACCGTCACCGACCTCGATAACGTTGCCAACGTTTGTCTGCGTTGCAACAGCATCGAACGACTGAATCTGGTTCTTGATAATGTCGCGAATCTCGGTCGCGCGTACAGCCATATCGGCCTCCCGTGCCAGACGCCTTGCGTTAAGCGCCTACTCTTGCATGTCGATGAAAACGTACCAGTTAGCGAGCCAGCGACGCGCGCAGGTTTCGCAACTGCGACTCGACGCTTCCGTCAATAAGCCAATCACCAATCCGCGCCACCAGGCCACCAATCATCGACGGATCGACATGCAAACGCATCTCGATCTGTTGACCAATAGCCTTTGACAGCTGCGCCTGAACCGCCTGCTGCTCCGCCGGTGTCAACTCAACTGCCGTCGTTACCTCAGCGATCGCAATACCCTGCGCTTGCAGCAGCAGGTCGCGATACACCTCAAGCATCTCCGGCAGAATATCGAACCGTCGGCGCTGCACCAGCATCGAGGCAAGGTTCCGTGCGAGTTGCTGTTCCTTGCCCGGCAGAATCTGGCCCAGGGCCCCAATTTTTGCCTGTTCCGCGACATTCGGGCTGGTGAAGTAGGCACCGACGGAATCTTCGCTGGCTGCTTGTGCCAGCGTCGACAGATCGGACAGCCACTGCTGCTCAGTGCCAGACTCACGTGCAATATCAAAGGTCGCTTGAGCGTATCGCTTGGCGACGCCTCGTGCAGCCACTCGCCCCCCTCCCAGGCTAGTTCGGCGAGATCGGCGTGCTGCCGCCCGCGGTGTTTGTCGCTTCGGCCAGTGTCTCTTCGATCAGACGTGATTGCGCCTGGCGATCCAGGTTGGCGCGTACGATCTTCGAGGCGGCGTTGACGGCCAGATCGGCAACTTCGCGGCGCAACTCGATTCGCGCCTGTGCCGACTCTGCAGCGATTGCTTCGCGAGCCTTGGCAATCATGTCATCACCCTGAATCTGCGCCTGCTCTCTTGAGCGGGCGATGTTCTGCTCGCTGACTTCACGGGCACGGGCGATGATCGCCTGTGACTCGACCTGCGCCTGTCGCAGAACTTCTTCATTACGCGCCTGCGTTGCAGCCAGCTCCTCCTGCATCCGCTGAGCGGCAGCCAGGCTCTCGGTGATGCGGTCACGACGTGTGTCCAGCATCCGCGTGATCGGGCCGAGCGCGAACTTCCAGAATAGCCAGATGAATAGCGCGAACGCCACCAGCTGCACGATGAGATTTGGTACGTTAATTCCGAGATCACTCATAGTAGTCTCGCCCTGCCTCCGTTACCCGTGTCCCGGAGCGACCCGGGCAGCCGTTCCACCCGGCACTCAGCGCGTTTGCCCTGAAACGGGCTGCGCCGATGGTGATCGAACGAGAGGGGCCGACAGACCGCCCCCTCTCGCCGGTGGATGTCATCTTCGGTAAACGTTACCGGCTACGTCTTGCCTGGTGCGACGTCCTCCAAAGAGAACGCGCTGGCAGGCACTGCCAGAACCTAGACGACGAACGCGATGATGATCGCGATAACGAAAGCGTAAATCGCGACGGCTTCTGCAAGACCGGCACCGATGATCATCGTCGTTCGGATGTCACCAGCGGCCTCCGGGTTGCGGCCAATCGCTTCCATCGCCTTGGCGACGGCCATACCGATGCCAAGGCCCGGCCCGAGGGCGCCCAGCCCAATTGCCAGCGCAGCGCCAATCGCCTTCGCGGCGTCAATGCCCTCAGGGGTTACCTGACTGAACATCCAGTCTCCTCCTTCTTGCCTCGGGCTGGTTCTATTCCCACCCTCGGCGTACCGAATTGACGCGGGAGGCCCCCACGGAGCCGCCCCTCCACCTTGACTTCCCACAGGCCACCCGGCCCAGAGAACGCTACGTTATGTCGTTAGTCGCCACCGGCTCCAGCCGGAACGACATGTCCGCCACCGACAGGATGCCCCTCGGCCGGCTCATGAACGTGACCGTGATCATCGTGCCCAGCCGCTGCCAGCGAGATGTAGATAAGGGTCAGCAGCGAGAAGACAAGCGCCTGGATGAATCCGAACAGCACTTCCAGCAGAAGGAAGATTGTCGGGAGTCCGAAGAAAAAGATCGGCAGCCAGTACGTGCTCTGCAGTACAGCCGCAGACATTGTCACCATAACGGTAACCAGCACTTCACCCGCGAAGATGTTGCCGAAGAGACGGAAAGAGAGTGACACGATCCGGGAGAACTCGGAGATGACTTCAATTGGGAACATAAATGGTGGGTCACCGAGGTGCTTGATTCGCCCACCGACGCCATGCGCAACAACGCCGGCAATCTGAACGACAGTGAACGTGACGAGAGCCATCGCGATCGTCATGTTGAGGTCAGCATTCGGTGAACGCAGGAACGGGAAGAGTACTTTGCCGTGCGCTTCTTCTTCCTCTGCGGCGTAAACAACAACCGCACCGGAAGGCTGATATGCCGACGCGATGCGGGCCTCTTCAGTGTGCTCTTCTTCCTCTTCGTGGTAGATACCGACGGTACCGACACCCGGAAGAAGACCTGAATAGTTTGAAACGATAATGAAGATGAAGAGCGCGCCGATCAATGGGAAGATTTTGCGGCCAACTCGCCGCCCGGCGGTCGACTCAACGAGATTGAGCAGAAACTCAACGATCATCTCGAACCCGTTCTGGGCGTACCCAGGACGGTCAACACTGGCTCGCCGGGCGATCATCGCACCGACGATGATGATCAATGCCATAACGGCAATCATCGTAAGGAATGAATTCGTAATGTTGAGCGTGCCGAGTGGTCCGAGATCAAGGTCCCAAAGGGACTCTGCCTTTACCGAAACGTGGAGATCGTCCACTCCCTGCCCCCTCCTCGTCGCCCCGACCGAAGATTATCGATCTGGACGCGAGCGTTCATCCCCATCAACCGCCACGTCTGCCGAATGCTTGTGCAGTTTGACCACGCCCCTACGTGTGTCACCCAGCACTGCCAACTCATAGAGTGAGTATCCAGCAGCCGCGAGCCCAAGCGCCATGCCAATCAGAGTAAACACCGGTGACGTGTCAAGCCACCGATCCAGGATTATCCCTCCCCCGATGCACAGCAAGAGACTGACCACGACCGTGCATCCTATTCCAGATGCAACCCCTATCGCCTGCCAGTCTCTCTGGGACTCTGTCCCCAGCGGGTTTTCCATTCAGAGAACCCCGCCTCTCACGCTGTGTGCATTGTATCACAATCTTTACGGGCATTAGCCAATCGGACGTTTACTGACTAGTGCCGAGCATCGAATCCTAATCATGCACTTGTACTGGTTCACGTTCGCTGACTGAGATCGGGAGTGGGCGTTGATCACCTTCCCGAAGTACCTGCTTGGCAGCACCGACAAAGTCGCGGAAGAGTGGATGAGGCCGGGTGGGCCGCGACTGAAACTCCGGGTGGAACTGGACACCAACGAACCATGGATGATCGACAAGTTCCATGATCTCGGCCAGTTTATTGTCAGGCGATGCACCTGACACGATCATGCCAGCCTCATCAAAGGCGTCACGGTAGGCATTGTTGATCTCGTAGCGGTGCCGGTGGCGCTCTTCAATCATTTCCTCGCCATAGGCGGCTGCCGCCTTCGTACCGGGCACAAGTTTGCAGGGCCAGGTGCCCAGCCGCATCGTGCCGCCCATTTCGACATCCTTCTGATCTGGCATCAGGTCGATAACAGGATGTGGCGATTCTGGATCAACCTCGGTGCTGCTGGCTCCGTCGTAGCCAAGCACGTTGCGGGCAACATCGATGGCGGCCATATGGAGCCCGTAGCAGACACCAAGATAGGGAATTTGTCGCTCGCGTGCGTACTTGGACGCCAGGATCTTTCCTTCGACGCCGCGTGGACCAAATCCAGGAGCGACAAGGATGCCGCAAGCATGAGCGAGTTGCTCTTCGAGTTCCGCAAGCGTCACTCGCTCGGAGTTCACCCAGTTGATATTGACATCGACATCGTGGGCGAGACCCGCATGCGTCAGCGCTTCAGAAATACTCATATAGGAATCGTGCAGATCGACGTACTTGCCGACCAGCGCGATCTCCAGGCCACGTCGCGGAGCTTTGATGTGGTTGACCATTTCGCGCCAGGCACGCAGATCGCCAGTCGCTGGCCAGGAAAAATGCTGCGCCAGATACTCTCCCAGCCCAAACTCCTCGAGCATCAACGGCACTTCATAAATCGTGGACGCTGTTTTCAGTGGAACGACCGCGTGCTCGTCGACGTCGGTGAAAAGTGCGATTTTGGAGATGACTTCCGGTGACACGTCGTAATCGGAACGACAGATGATCACATCCGGCTGGATACCCATCGCCCGCAGATCACGGACCGAGTGCTGGGTTGGCTTCGTCTTCATTTCGCCGGTCGAACCGATTTGCGGCAAAAGCGTGACATGGATGTAGAGGACGTTGCGTCGCCCCTCATCCTTCCGCATCTGGCGAATCGCCTCTAGGAAAGGCTGCGACTCGATATCGCCGACCGTTCCGCCGACCTCAACGATGATTGCATCGACTTCTCGCGCGCTGGCAACCTGATGGATGCGTTCCTTGATCTCATTGGTGATGTGCGGAATGACCTGGATTGTCCCACCGAGATAGTCGCCGCGTCGCTCTTTGGTGATGACTGATGAATAGACCTGGCCAGTCGTCACGTTCGAGCCGCGGCTCACATTCTCATCGGTGAAGCGCTCGTAGTGACCGAGGTCGAGGTCAGTTTCAGCGCCGTCCTCCGTCACGAACACTTCGCCGTGCTGGTATGGAGACATTGTCCCGGGGTCGACATTGAGGTACGGATCGAGCTTCATGATTGAGACGTTCAGCCCTCGGGCTTTCAGCAGCCGCCCAATCGACGCAGTTGCAATCCCTTTCCCAACTGATGAGACAACCCCACCCGTCACGAAGATGTATTTCGGCACCCTTCAGCTCCTCAGTCGGTCAGATCCTCAGCTCGTCGGTTCAATCAGTTCCCGAGCGAGTTGATCGCGCCGCCCAGTCCGCACGTAGCCTGCCTCGAATAAGTGAGACCAGCACATGGGATCGTTCCCGTCGTCACGAACCAACTCGTCATTCCACACTACGGCTCGAGTACCACGACTTCAGGTGTGTCGCCGAGGTCGCTCACCCGCACGGTCAACTTATCGCGCGGGGTAACATCGGTCACGCCCATCTCTTTCAGGAACTTTTCCAGCGTGTCCCGCTGCTTGTCCCCGAACGGAGTCTGATATTGCATCGGGATGATGATTCTTGGCTCAAGCTGACCAATGACTTCAACCGCTTTGGCCGCGTCGAGAACCGTTCCTCCACCAACCGGAACGATGACAACGTCTGCCGAACTCATACTCTCGACCTGCGCCTCGGTCAACGTATGTCCGAGATCTCCGAGGTGGCAAACGACGAGATCTTCGAGATCGTAGAGGTAGGCGGTGTTTCGCCCGAGTTCTTCGCCGTTTTTGTCGTCGTGATAGGTTCGAATACCGGTGATGAAGACATCGTTCATCTCGTATTCGCCCGGCCCATTCACCAGTTTTGGTGAACCGGACGCCATATCGAGATACGTGTGACCAGCATGGTCGTGGGAGATCGTGATGATGTCAACCTTCTGCTTTTCGACTTTGTAGCCGAAAGAGCGAGGCACTGGGTCAGTCAGAATCGTGGCATCACGCGAACGCAAACGGAAGCACGCGTGGCCAAACCACTTGATTTCAGCCATGGTTGCCTTACGTTCCAGACGATATTGAGATGTTCAGGTGGGCTTTTCCAGAGGTTTCTCAGGGTGCCTAGATGATGATATCACGCACTGAACGGACAGGCTACGGATTGTGGAACGTCTGTTCGACAGGACGTTCAATGATCCTCGACGCTCGACCGTTCGACGAGTTCCGTTAAGACGCCTGCACACGCCCGCGGGTGGATAAACGCGACACGCCAACTGTGCAGTCCGACACGCGGCACTTTGTCGATCAACTCAACCCCTGCGATTGCAAGTGCGTCAAGCGTTCCGGCAAGATCGTTAACCAGGTACGCAATATGGTGAAATCCCGGTCCTCGCGCCGCGAGGTAGCGACCGATCCCGGAGTCGTGATCGATCGGCGCAAGGAGTTCGATCCACGAAACACCGGCTCGTAACGCGGCAATATCGACGTTCTGCTCCTCGACGCGAGAGACTTCGCCGCCGGTAAACCCGAGTTTCAGATACTGTTCGACCCCAACTGCAATATCGTCAACGACGACGCCGATATGGTGAATCGGTCCAGGTGGCGTAAATTGACCCTCAGCCATCGATGATCGTCTGACCTTCCCTCATGCCAGGTTGATACTGTGTCGTAGACATGCTCGTCCCATGATGAACGTCGCTGGTGCATCGCAGCTAGTCCCGTGACTGAGCCGCCTCGCGAATTCCAGGGGTATTGAAATACGCTTCCAGAATCTTGTTGGTCACCGGTCCGGCGTAGATGCTACCGGCGCCACCACCCTGGATCATGACGGCAACGCAGATTTCAGGATCGTTATACGGCGCAAACGCTGTAAACCAGGCGTGAGACTTCTTGTACTTGCCATCGACGGCCTCGCCATATTCGGCAGTACCACTCTTTGCGCCAACTTCAACGTCCTTGAGGGTGATCTTCCCGAGGCCGGTCCCCTCGGTGACCGTCCGCCGCATTCCTTCGCGCACGTCGTTGATGTGCTGCTTATCGATCTGCAGTTCACGAAGCTTCTTGGCCGGGAAGCGTTCGACAATCTTCCCTTCCTCGTCAACGAGGTCACGAATCAGTCGCGGGATATACAACGTCCCACCGTTCGCGATTGCTGCGGTTCCATTGAGCAATTGCAATGGAGTACAGAGAAGATGCCCCTGTCCGATCGAGACGTTGATCGTGTCACCGATCGACCAGTACTCGTGCAGGTCGGACTGGAACAGCCATTTCGGATTCGGAACGAGTCCTTCTGCTTCGCCGGCCAGTTCGATTCCAGTCGTCGTCCCGAACCCGAACACGCTCTTGAGATACTTCTCGATGTTCTCAATACCGAGACCCCGGAACTCGTGCGGTTGCTGATCATTCGGATTGTAGTAATGAACGTTGATCCCAGCATCCGTTTGTGATTTTGGTGCGCCGACGTTGTAGAAGTACACGTCGCACGACTGCGCGATCCCCTTGAACAAGTCAACGTCGCCATGGCCGGCGGGGTCCCAGCACGGGTAGGTGTTGCCCTGGGTTTCGTCCCAGGTCCACGGCACACGGATCTGCCCCTTACATTGAATCGTGTCCAGCGGGGCAATCACTGGCTCCTGCAGCGCAGCGCAGGCGAGCAGCGGTTTGAGAACTGAACCGGGTGGGTATTCGCCGCTGATTGCACGATTCAGCAACGGTGTGAATTTATCGTCCAGGTACTCGTTGTAGTCCTGTTCGGAGATACCGCCGATAAACTTTTGATTGTCAAAGGTCGGAAGCGAGACCATCGAGAGAATCTCGCCGTTGCGCGGATTCATGACGATCGCGACGCCAGCGCCAACCTCCTCGCGCTCCTCTTTCGACGCTTCAGCGTTCGCGAAGTCGATCCCGATCTGTAGTTCTTCGGTCACACGTACCTGTAACTCGCGGTCGATCGTCAGCCTCGCAGACAGGCCATCCTTCGGATCTCGTCGCAAATCGATAATCTCGGAGCGCTCGACTCCAACAGCATCGACCTGAACCCAGCGGATCCCCTTTTCACCGCGCATTCGCTTTTCGAGGGCCTCTTCGACACCACCACGACCGACACTATCGTCTGGCTCGTAAATCCGACCGCCAGTCGAGGTTGTTTCCTGATCGTATTCCTGCTCGCTGATCGGCCCAACGTAGCCAAGCAGATGGGAAAACGCTGTCCCTCCCGAATACTGGCGGATCAACGCCGTGTCGTCGACGATGACGCCAGGAAGGTACATGACGTTTGCAGCGAGTTCGAGCGCTTTCTCGCGGGCGATGTCGTGTTTCACGACAATCGGTAGATCAGGAGTGGTGTTGATCTCAAGTGCGTACTTCAGTTCGCTCATGACCCGGATTCCGGGAATGTCCGACAGGCTCGATTTGAGTTCCTCACCTTCAGCATCGCCGAGGTCTTCTCGTAGCAACTCCAGGTACGCATCGTCGCGGGTAATCCTCGCCAAGAGCGTTGCGCCGTCTACACCGAGTCGTTGCTCGCATTGATTTACGATCGCCGCTTCTGAACCGACGGGAACGAGCGTGCGGTCGAGAACCAGAACCTTTTTCAGGTCGAGTGCCTGGACCACACGATCGAGTACGCGTTGGCGATCCTCGTCGTCATCCGGCAGCCGATTTCCCATAAGCTTGACGGCCCAGGTCCGCCGATTTTCTGCGAGCGGCCGACCAGAGCGATCGAGGATTCGACCTCGTGACGCCTTCAGCGTTTCCGATCGCGTGATGTTATCGGTGGCGGCGTCCTCGAAGCGGCTGCCCTCCGCGATTTGAAGCGACCAGAGTTTGGCTCCGAGGCCCGCGAACGCCATCCCGATCGCGCCACGGAACAGGAAGACTCGTCGAGTGATTGGTTCGGCATCCCGCTGACGCTCTTCACGACGGCGACGCTCGCCGGGTCGGGCCAGCTCCATTCGTCGTTTTTTCCTAAACACGGCGCGGTATCCAACGATCAAACACGAGCAAAACTCCATAGGCCAGGGGAACCAGTAGTGCGTTCAATAACGAAGTCATGATTGCCAACCTGAACGCGCTGACTCCCCCGAATGAATCACCAGATGCTGCTGACATCAATGAGTGCACGAGACTATAGGCCAATGTTGCAGCCAGAACTGTCAATAACGGCAGGATCGCACCTGAGCGGAACAGCTTTCCGCCGGTCAGTCCACCGATCAATGCTACGACAAGCAACGCAAGGACGTGTGTTCCAAGCGTCTCCATCGTCAACAGATCGATCCAGAATCCGAGCGCTGCTGCCCAGGCAACCCCTTCGCTGACACCGTGCGTCGCGCTTCGAATAAGGAGAAGGACGAGCGCAAAATCCGGAACGATGCCAAGAAATCCTGTTGCCGGGAAAAAGGTAGCTTGAAGGAGCGCGGTCAATAATAAAAGGATCGCGAACAGAACTCGGCTTCCAGGTCTCGAGCGGTGTCGCGCGAAACTTCCCACAGGCTGGTCACGTACGAGCATCATTTGCGTTCCCAACGCGACATGCCCCGACAACCAGAACCGGGAACCAACCAGAACCGACAATCGGCGATGATACCACGGGCAATCTGCCGTTCCACGACCTTGCTACCCTGGGCGGCGCGCTCCACGGATCAGTTCGATGAACCCTGCGGCATTGGGAACGCCGGAACGAGCGAGGTCGGACAGGTACTGGTCACGGTTATAGGTCACTCGCCGATGCTCGAGTTTCCAACCATCGCCATCGTCTGTCGCAACCAGATAGCAAGGTCGCTCGTCACCATCAAACGGGACGCCTACTGCACCACAGCACGCTACTGTCCGACCAGCGACATCCCGTACATAGGCGTGGTGAATGTGGCCATACACAAGCGTATCCGTCTGGGCTTCATCGAGCATGCGCGTCACCATCTCGTCATCAGCATCGGGCAAAACGACCGGATGAGTGCTCCAGGGTGTGGCGTGAACGAAGACGAGTGGTTGACCACTCGGGCCGGTCGTCCGCCAATCGAGTGGAAGGTCCGCCAGAAATCGAAGCGACTCCTGCCCAAGCGCTTTCGCTACCCAGTCGTCAACCTGGAGCATCATCCCGGAGTGAGCCTGTTCAGGTGTGTACCCCTGAGCGGGAACTCGCCCGGCGCTCGCCGACTCAATCACCCACTCGTCTGTGTTTCCGCGCACCGATGGCCAGTTGCGTTCGCAGATGGTCGCGACTGCTCGCTCAGGAAATACCCCGCCAAAGGCAAAATCACCTCCACCGACAATGAAGTCGAATGGGTCACTGGCGTCGAGATCAGCGAGCACAGCCTGCAATGCTGGCAGGTTTCCATGAACATCGGACACAAATGCGACTCTCATGATCTACGCTCCTCTCGACCTCAGCATCGACCGGCGAAATGGCGAATCTCAGGGGAACAGTACCACCAGTGCCGTCCGCCTATCGTCTGAGCGCAACGGCACGCTCAACGACTTTGTCGTGGGCCTGTCGCTCCAACACGTCGTCTAACGGTGGCAGATCGGCAGCTCCGTACTTGCGGACGAGGGCACGCTCGATCAGCCAGTCGGCGAGGTGCGGATTCTTCGGAAGCAGTGCGCCATGAAGATAGCAGCCGATCGCGTTCAGAAATCGGGCGCCTTCGGTTCCGTCGCGGCCATTGTTGCCGTTGCCGACGCGGATATGACCTAATGGCTGGACACCCGCTCCAAGCCAGGTCTTACCTGAATGGTTTTCGAACCCTACCAGCGTCCCAAGGTCATTGGCATCGACAACGACGTTACCGATATAGCGATCGTGGCCTGCCTCGCTCGTAACGTCCATCACACCGATTCCGGGCAACTCATCGCCTTCGAACGGTCGATATTCGTGACCAAGAAGCTGATATCCACCGCAGACGGCCAGTATCGGCGCGCCGTCCTCGATAGCAGCCTTCAAGTCGTTCCCCTTGGGACCCGCCAGGTCTTTCGAAACCGCGATCTGCTCGCGGTCCTGGCCACCACCCCAGAAGTAGATATCGATTGAGGACGTGTCGAGCGGCTCACCGATGCCAATCGTCTCGATCGTCGCCGGGATGCCGCGCCAGTCGGCACGGCGTGCAAGCGCCATGACGTTGCCCCGGTCGCCGTAAATGTTCATCTCGTGGCCGTAAAGCCAGCCAATACGAAGTTCCATCGCGTCCTCACCTTCGGGCGGACAACTCACACTTGCGATGTCTCATTGTTCCCAGAACTCCGCGACCGCACCTCGATCGGCGAGCGACTGACGCAGTTGCAGCAGGGCAGTGTACGTCAATAAGAGAAAGATATTGTCGCCCGTATCCGTATGACTGATTACATGGTCGAGGGCAGCACTCAGCGGTTTCCCGGCTGAACAGGCGTCGATCCGTGCATTCGGCACGCCCGCGTACTTGATACGAACCGCCAGGTCGAATCCCCGGATGCCAACAGCAAAGATCGGCGCAGTATGCTGCTCATCTGCCAGGACTTCGAAATCAACGTCCCACAGCCACGAGACATCCCGACCGTCCGCGTACAGATCGTTGATTCCGATAACGAGAGGCCCAGTCAGCGGTGAGGCGGTGATCATCCTGAGAACTTCGTTGAACCCAACCGGGTTCTTCGCCAGTGCCAGCATCAGCGATCGTCCGGCGTATTCGATCCGTTCGAGTCGCCCAAACGCCGCCCGGAACGTCCGCAGTGTGTCGAGAATCGGTCGAAAGCCAACGCCGAGGACACGAGCACACGCCACTGCAGCCAGTGCGTTATATGCGTTGTAAATGCCCGGCAACGCGACATCAGCTTGAACTTCATGCGCTTCGTGACCGTCGCGCTCGTCTCGGACGACCATGTTCAGGCTCTCAGTCCCTTGAATCTCAATCCTGCGTGCCACGACATCCAGCGATGGTCGCCGGTTACCGCAATTGGGACAGTGATAGTCACCAAGATGCGATAGGAACAGCGCGTTATAAACCAGCGGAAATTCACAAACGCGACACGTGCTGGCATCCGAGGCGTGCGGCAGTTCAGAGAGCTCGTACCCCGTGTCATCGAGGCCAAACGTGACGACATGCGCACTCGTGTCAGCCGCCAACGCAGCCAGATTCGGGTCGTCGGCGTTGATAATCAGTGTTACGTCATGGGGCAACTCGCGAATCACGCTGCGCCAGTGATTGGCGACAGTTTCCAATTCTCCGTAGCGATCAAGCTGATCCCGGAACAGATTCAGTAGCACGACGACCCGTGGTTGAACCCGCCGCACGACATCCGGAAAGGCGTTTTCATCGACCTCGATCACACCGATCTCGGCGCCACCGGAACCGAACAACGTCATCTGTTCGGCAAACGCGGCTGAAATGCCTCGAACGAGGTTCGAACCCGAACGGTTGTGCACCACGATGCGCCCCGCCGCTTCGAGCATTCCGGCGATCATCCGGCTAGTTGTCGTCTTGCCGTTCGTCCCGGCAACGACGATCGAGCCGGACGGTAAGCGCTGGGCGAGCTTGTCGAGGAGATTCGGATCGATTCGGGTCGACACAAGACCCGGCAGCGCCGTCCCACCGCCTCGACGGGACAATCGCAAGCCGGTTGTCAATACCTTGCTGGCTGCCACTGCCGCCAGCAGGCGTGCATCGTGCGTCATGGAGTGCTCGTTTCGCCGGTGATAACGGTAACCGACGACAGCTTCACGAAATCGACGAGCGGCAGGACATCGAGCGTAATCTCGTTCTGGACTTCATCGCGGTGTACTTCCATCACCTTCCCGATGACCAGTCCGGCTGGAACCCGTTCCGTCGTTCCAGAGGTGACGGCCAGCGCGTCCGTACTAACCTCGGCGTCGATAGGGACATGCCGCATCACTGCCCGTTCGCCAAATTGCCAGCGCCCATAGACGATTCCCTCGGTTTCCATCCCCTGAATACGAGCTCCGGTCTGGAAACTGGAATCGATCACCAGCAGTACACGCGAACGGTTTGGGTCAACCTCGATGACCTGACCGACGAGAAAATGTGGACTGAGGACTGGCATCCCAACCTGGATGCCCTGATTCGATCCTTGATTGATAATCAGATACTGCTCGCGGCTGCCAGGATCGCGACCGACGACGTCAGCTGTTACGAGCGAAAGTTGCGGGTTCGCCTGGCGAAACTCGAGTAGATCCCGAAGTTGATCGACCTCACGCCCCTGGTCGCGCAATTGAGCGTTTTCGGCCAGCAACTGGTCCCGTTCAGCGGAGACATCGTCGAGTTGTTGCTGTAAATCCTCGTCACCACCGCCCTCGCCGATGTTGGAGACGCGGGCGCCGAGATCCGTCAACATTTCTCCGACCGGAGAGACAATCGACGCCAGCAGACTCTTCGGGCCATCGAGCTTGTCGCGGCTGTCGAGGAGCATCAGGAACATGGACACGACAACGATCCCGGCCAGCAGCACGAGCGTCGAGCGACGGAATGGAAGGGTTCGTAGCATTGGGGAGAGTCCGACTACATGCCGCGCCGCAGCTCTTGCCCGCCAGCCAATGCACGCGAGTAGAGATGCAACGCTTCCGCGACACGACCAGTGCCGCGCGCCACGCAAGTAAGAGGATCTTCGGCGATACGGACCGGCATGCGAAGTTCCGCCTGGAGTCGCCGGTCGAGACCGAGCAGCAACGCGCCACCACCGGCCAGGTAAATACCCTGCTCCATAATATCGGCGACGAGTTCTGGCGGAGTTTCTTCAACACACGTCTTCACAACTTCGACGATGGTGTTGACCGGACCACTGATCGCATCGCGGATCTCGACGCTTGACACTTCGACCGACTTTGGCAACCCGGTCAGGAGGTCACGACCACGCAGTGTAACGCGCTTTTCTTCTTCGAGTGGGTAGGCTGAGCCAGCCGAAATCTTGGCGTTTTCCGCCGTTCGCTCGCCGATTACGAGATTATGGTCGCGTCGTGCATAGTGGATGATCGCCTCGTCAATCTCGTCGCCGGCAACGCGGATCGAGTGGTTGACGACGATACCGCCGAGTGAAATGACAGCGACCTCCGTCGTTCCGCCGCCAATATCGACGATCATGCTGCCAACCGGTTCGTTGATCGGCAGGCCAGCACCGATCGCAGCCGCCATTGGCTCTTCGATCGTGTAGGCCTCGCGCGCGCCTGCCGACAACGCAGCGTCCTTCGCGGCACGCTTTTCAACCTCGGTTACGCCACTCGGGATACCGATGACGACACGAGGGTGCGGTGCCATGATCCGTTGGACGTGTACTTTTCGAATGAAGTGGTGGAGCATCAGTTCGACAGTGTCGAAGTCGGCGATGACTCCATCCTTCAGAGGTCGGACGGCGACGATCGTTTCAGGCGTCTTGCCGACCATCGCCTTTGCTTCGACGCCCACCGCGAGGGCGCGTTTACTCTTCGTATCGATGGCAACGACCGACGGCTCGGAGATAACGATTCCTTTGCCCCGGACGTAAACGAGGGTGTTGGCCGTACCGAGGTCAATCCCGAGGTCGCGGCTGAACAGTCCAAAGAGCGCACTGATCGGTCGGATCATCCTCGTGACATCCTCAACACTGCCAATGGCATCGGTCCAATCTCGCCGGACACAGGGGTTGGTTTCGCGAACAGACCGCGAAAATACAGCACCCGCCGTCTGGTCTGGCGCGCCCGAAGTCTAACACTTCTCTTCCCTCTGGTCGGTCCGACCGGGAAAGGTGTGACGGCGTAGAGGAATTCTGAAGCGCTTGACTAACCGATCTAATTCTCGACAGCCCAACGGGTTACTGCGGCGCGATTGTTGACTTCGAGTTTGGTGTAGATGCTCGTTAAATGCGTGTTCACCGTCCG
>JBGSWU010000127.1:0-2360 GCA_041751795.1 Thermomicrobiales bacterium | reverse complement strand
GACCAGTTCGATGCGCTCACCCTTGACCCACTCAGAGAACTTGAATGGACCGCTACCGATCGGATTGAGATTGTGCGGGTTGTAGTCCCAGTCGCTCCCCTCGTAGAGGTGCTTCGGAACGATATGCGTCAGGACAAACTGTCCGAGTTGCGACAGAAACGCCGCATTCGGCGATTTCAATCGAATCTCGACGATGGCGTCGTCGATCGCGCGCGCTGTCTCGATATCCTGGAGAAAGGTGATACCGCTGTACCCGCGTTCGATGACGGTGGTGTAGGTATACGCGACGTCATGCGCCGTGACCGGCACACCGTCATGCCAGCGAGCCGCCGGGTTCAGGTGGAACACCCAGGTTCGCCCGTTGTCAGGTGTTTCC
This sequence comes from Thermomicrobiales bacterium, assembly GCA_041751795.1. Classification (GTDB taxonomy): domain Bacteria; phylum Chloroflexota; class Chloroflexia; order Thermomicrobiales; family CFX8; genus JBBECJ01. The sequence goes on along the minus strand of JBGSWU010000127.1, from coordinate 1,984 downwards.
CACGAGTCGGCGAGGTCGGGCTGAATGTCTCCCCGTTCAAAGACATCCAGGACGACCAGCCGGCTGTAGATGTTGTTTGAGACAAAATAGCCACCGTGACCGGTGTAGTACTTCCAGGCGTCGTTGAACGCTTGTGCGTCGAACTGGATGCCAACAACCAGATGTCCCTCTGGATTTGCGTTCTCCACGCTGTCCATTCCCTCCCCGTCCGTGATCGTGTGTTTCTGTCACGGTGGGAGAGTACTTGCATTCTCAGCCGATGGCGAGTGTCGATCGTGCCGCAGCTGTGCAGCGTCACGTCTCACGCGACGACGTGTAAACCCGTGTTTGCAGTCACCGTTACCGCTTGAATCCCAGATTGTTGCGGAAAAACAACGATCCGGGGATGCCGATCAGGCAGCGCGAGCACGGGGGACATGGGAAAACACGCTGAGCTGCAGCCATTCCGGAAACTGGCGAACGAGATCGCGCGGCCCATCCATCTGAAGTTCACGGGAACGCAGCGCATGAGCAAACGTCTGGTGACCTGCCCAGATCCGATGCAGGGCCATTGTGTCTGTCGTGATAACCAGATCCACGTCGAACCCGGGATCGACGTAGCAGACTGAGACATCCTCACGTTCGAGAAGCAACCAGTTGCTCTGGTTGAACAAACCGGTGAAGTCGAAGCGCACGACAACACGACCCTCCGGGAGTTGCTCGGTATCGATCCGGCGGTGCATGTCCCAGAGCAGCAGGTCGGGATCGAGATCCTCCGGAGCAATGTCCTCGCTCAGCCAGCGTGCGCCCCATTCTCCAAGCAGCATGATGACGTCGTATAGTCCCTGGCCGACGCGCGTCGGGAAATACTCGGGCGAGGAGGAACCAGGCGCAATCCTCCGGTCGATGAGTCCGTCACGTTCCAGTTGCTTAAGCCGCTGGGACAGGACTGATCGAGAGATCCGGGGGAGTCCACGCTCCAGTTCATTGAAGCGGGTGCTTCCCATCAGCAACTCGCGCATGATCAACGGCGTCCAGCGTTCGGCAAAGATTTCGGCTGCTTTCGCAACGGGACAGAATTGTCCGTACCTGTGCATGGTGCCACCTCCTGAGGATCTCGCTACATCGTAGGGTGCGACGCGACAGTTGGCTGCCGAACAATATGTTGAGTCTATGCCCATTATCTATCAGAACGACCATAGAACGAAGTTCGATTATCGAACTTGCGCACACTCCTCCCCCCAATAGACTGAAATCACACCCGTTTGCCGATCGCCGTCGGATATCCAGCACAACACTCCCGGCGATAATCCCAGAATGGAGAAATCTATGGTCGTCGTAACACGCATCGACTCACAATCGACTTTCAGGCCAGCCGCAATCCATGACGATGATGACAAGTTCGTTCCATTGGCCGCAGAACTTGGCGCAGAGTTCGCCACACGTGCTGGCGAACACGACCGCGACAATACCTTTGTAGCGGAAAACTACGAACGGATGAAGGCCAGCGGCTATACGCGTCTGGCGGTTCCAGAATCACTCGGTGGTCTGGGAGCGTCGATGCGCCAGGTTACCTACGCCCAGGCCGAACTGGCGAAATCGTGTGGCGCAACTGCGCTCGCGATCACGATGCATCACTACAACGTCCTCGCCCAGGGTTGGCGGCTGCGCAACAACGCACCAGGTGCCGAAGGAGTCCTCCGGCGTGTCGCGACCGACGATCTGATCCTGATGACCAGCGGCGGCTCGGACGGAATCTATCCGTCGGCGACGGCTGTCAAGGATAACGGCGGCTACCGTATCACCGGTCGAAAGGTCTTCTGCAGCCAGGTCCTCGGAGCTGATGTCATCTCGACGATGGCACGCTATGACGATCCGGACGAAGGACCAATCGTCCTGCTGATGGGCGTTCCGCTGAGAAGCGAAGGCATCGAAATCGTCGAAACATGGGATACGCTCGGGATGCGCGCGACATCCAGCCACGACCTGCGGTTGACCGATGTCT
>JBGSWU010000126.1:0-10047 GCA_041751795.1 Thermomicrobiales bacterium | reverse complement strand
GCGACAGATGATGGATCATCTTCAAATAGATGTGATACGGCGGGATCTCCTCCGCGCGCGCCCAACTCTCGTCGATGATATCGGCCAGCTCGTCGGAGATGTCGTAGCTGCGGTTGTCCTCCCAGCGCGCGTTGAACCAGGCATGGAGCTTTTCGCAGGCGTCGTGCTCCAGGACATCGACATTCAACTCGCCCTGGCGGCTCAGGCCAGGCACGGTCAGGTTGCTGCTGCCGACGAAGCCGGTCATCGGGTTGTTGTAGTCATTGCGTTGCAGCAGATAGAGCTTGGCGTGCAGCGGGTAGCGCAGGTGAAGCTTGACGGTAACTTTTTTCGCCCGCAATTGACGACTCAGGCGGCGTAAGCCGTCCTCATCAGCGTTGGTTGGCGCGCCGATGATCAGTTGCTCACGAAACTGCTCAGCAGCCTTGCGCCGCAGCCGGGCGGCTGTGCCTTGATCGACGGTGTCGTCGCCGGCCGTCAGGCTGCGGGCGGCTTTGAGCTCATCGTGCGGGGAGATATTCATCCCGACCAGAACTCGGCATGGGGATACGCCATTCGATGGCAATACCTCGACCAGATCATCGATTTTCTGCCAGCCACGCAGGTTGAAGTAGCCAACACAGAAGTCGGCGTGGACGGCATTCTTCAGTGAATTGCGAAGTGCAGGCAGGAGCTGAGATTCAATATTGTCGAAGATTCGGGGCACACGCTACCCTTTCAGAACCACCAGTGATGCGACGGCATTGTAGGCGTGATTGCAGGATAGACGCAACGTCCAAGCAGGAAAACCTTGTCTGTAAACGGCAGTCATCCCAACCGGCGAACGATTCCCACGAGGTCGATTGTTTCGGCGTCCGAGTAAGGGGTGGCAACGCCGGTGATGTCGGTGACGGTGAGCGCGAGGAGGGCGCCGTCGGGTTGGGAGGCGGGGCCGACGACGATGAGGGTAGTTGGGGTCGTTGGAGGCAGGTCCAACAATCGGGCGGTGTCGATCAGTGGGATCGGCTCACGGCGCCAGGCGAGCAGGCCAAGGATGGCGGAGTTCGCCAGTGGAAGTCGCGCCGGTGGGCGTGGGCCACTGATGTGGCGGACGTAGGCGATCGACAGGAGCCATGAGCGGTCGCTGTTGTCGAGGCGGACCTCAAGACGGTCGCCGGGTGGGGCGTGGTCGAAGAGCGTCGCGACCGATCCGCTCGTGCTGCTGGAGGTGTCCACGCCGACATGGAGATGGCGGCGGAGCGCAGGGATGTCGATGATGAGGTCGAGCGCGCCATCGGTGTTCCAGATCACGGCCTGAGTCAGCAGCCGCTCGACCGGGCCGAAGAGCGGAGACAGCCACTCGATGTCGCCGGTCGTGATCGTGTTCGTGCCGTGAATGGCGTCGACAAGCAGGCCGGTCGCTGGCGTTCCGCGGAGGATTAGCAGGCGTCTGTCGCTGGTGTTCGCGTTGCCCAATCCGAAGACGGTCCGACCATTCGCAACCGGTATATCGCCGCCGCGGCTCGGGACGAAGCCGACCCAGTTCGTGTCGTCGTTCCGTTTGGCCATCGCCGATGGTGCCAGGATCGTCGCGATCGAACTCAGAGGAAGCGCGAACCCGATCCCGCCGATCTCGACCCGGATGATGTCGATCGTTTCCGGTCGAGCGGGGGAGACAGGATTCATTGCCTGGCCTGGTGCGGTCGCAATCATCGAACGGGTCTCCCTAATCGTCCTGCCCATGCACAGGCGAATCGCTGGTCGGCGTGGTGTCGTGGACGCGACAGGGGCCAAGTCCATTCCCAGCGTCCACTGGCTCGCGACTGTCCCTCGTGTCGCCGGTTTCGATACGAGCGCAGGCGTTGGCGGTCTTCGTTGATCTTGCCGGTGTCCAACCGGGTGGTCTGCGGAGTGGACCGGAGTAGTGGCCGACCCGTGGCTGATTTGGATGTTCCTGGCTAGCAAGTCGCTTCATGCACACCTCATCCCGCGACACGGATCGCGATGGTTTCGCGTTCGAGGGTCTGGATCAACTCCTGTTCCTGGAACGGCTTGACGATATAGGCGTTCGCACCGAGTTCGAGGGCCTTGTCCCGGTGCTTGCTGCTGGAGCGCGACGTCAGAACGACGATGGGGAGCGTTTGCCAGCCGCCGCGACGCAGGGAGTTGATCAGTTCGAAGCCATCCAACCGAGGCATCTCGATATCGGTGACGACGATGTCGATGCCACCATTCTGAATGATGCTGAGCGCTTCGACGCCGTCGTGCGCCTGCAATGCAGTCCAGCCATGTCGTTCGATGGTCCGGGCCAGCACTCGGCGGACAGATAGCGAATCGTCAACGATCAGCACGGTTCCAACACCGGCGCGGACGCTGTCGATCGGTGTGGGCTCGGTGACTTCGGCTGCTGGTGCGGTCATCGCGCGCTTGCTGGTGACCTCTGTGACATCGATGATGAGGGCTAACTGGCCGTCGCCGAGGATGGTCGCGCCTGTGACACCGGGTGCGGCACTCAGGTAGCGGCCTAGCGACTTGACCACGATTTCCTGCTGACCATGGAGGACGTCGACCCGCATCGCTCGTGGCTCACCGCCTGCGCGAGTGATGAGGAGCCAGCCGGTTTCCTCGTCCAGCCGGTCGGGATCACCCGCCAGCCGCGATGCCAGGTCGATCGCTGGGATGATCGTTTCATTGATCTCGACGAGGGTGGCGCTGCCGACGCGGCTGAGTTTCGCCTGGCGGCGATCTGCGACGAAATCGACATCGGCCAGCGGGATCGCGTAGCGGCGTCCGCCAGCCTCGACGAGGAACGCCTGGGCGACGGCCAGCATGACCGGTAGGCGTAGTTGGAAGATCGTTCCTGCCCCTGGCTTTGTGTCGACAGTCACACGTCCTTTGACGCGCTCGACGGCTTCGCGAACGGCGTCCAGCCCGACACCACGGCCAGAAACGCTGCTGGCGCTGTCGCGGGTCGAGAATCCGGGCAGGAACATGAGTTGGAGTGCTTCGGCTTCGGACACGTGCTCGGCGGTGATGAAGCCGTAGGAACGTGCGCGCTCGACCAACCGGGCAGAGTCGACGCCGCCGCCATCATCGATGACCTCGACAACAGCGTTGCCACGATCCTGCCAGGCACGGACGACGATTTGGCCATGCTCTGGCTTGCCAGTTTTCGAGCGAAGTGCTGGTGCTTCGATGCCGTGGTCGACGGCGTTTCGGAGCAGGTGCAGGAGCGCATCGCCAAGGGCGTCAACCAGCGCCTTGTCGAAGGCGATCTCGCTGCCCTCGATGATCAGGTCAACGTCCTTACCGCACTCATGCGCGACACGGCGGACGACGCGGTGGAGCAGTGGTGTGAGGGTGGCCAACGGCACCATTCGGATACCCATCAGTTCATCCTGGATGTCGTTCGTCAACCGGCGCTGATGGGTCGAAACGGTTTCAAAGTCGCCACGCAAATTGCGAACCTCGCCAGCCACCGCTCCGATGTCGGAGGCGACTTCTCCCAGTTCGCGCGCCAGGACATCGAGATCGGTGTAGCGGTCCATCTCCAGGGTGTCGAACTCGTGGCGCAGATCGTGGCCTGCGAACGGGATGACCCGGTCGTCGCCGGGAGCAGGTAATGGACCGAACAAACTGGCTTCGCCAGCGACCCGCTCCAGTGTCTGACCGGAGCGGCGCAACCGCTCGGTCATGTGGGTCAACTCGTCCAGCGAGGCACTGAGACGCAGGAGCCGTTGGTCGAGTGTCGAACGGTTGATGACGAGTTCGCCAACCAGGTTGAGGAGTCCGTCCAACCGGCGCATATCGACCCGCAGGTCACCGGACGACTGGGCAATCGTCTGTGTTGGTTCGGGGCGGAAATCGTCGTCGGCTGGAGTATCGGCAGTCGCATCGGCACTGGTCGTTGCTCGCTCGATCTCTGATGCCAAGGCCATCACGCGGTTCGTGAAATCACGGTTGATGTCCGCGCCTGCTGCCAGGGTGTCTTCGATCTCGTGGCAGCGGGCCCCGATTGCATCGAAGCCGGCTGCTCCCGCTGCGCCCTTGAGCGTGTGGAGCACACGTGCCAGTTCACGGAGTGCGTCAACTTGTTCAGGATCGCGTTCGAGGGCCATCGCCGCCAGCGTCAGGCTATCAGCATGCTCGGCGGCTTCAGCCGCGAACGTTTCTCGCAGCGCGTCCTGCATCTGCTCGTCGCTGATGACGTTTCCAGTAGCCATCGGTGGGATGACGCTTGCTGGTTCGGTGCCGTCAAAGACGAGGTCGAGCAGCGCATGGCCGAGCCGTTCCTCATCCATCGCCATTCCGGTGAGGGATGAGGAACGGCTCGGCGTTGGGATCCGCTCCAGATCAGACGGCTCGATCTGCACCAGGATGTCCAGATCGGTTGCAGCATCCGGCGCAGTCGGTTCAACGACGATATCCGTCGTCATTACATCGTCGGTAGTGGCAGGGAGCGGTGTATCGCTGGCGATGTTTTCGACGATCTCGGCGGTCAGCGCGTCGATATCGTTCGTCAGGTCGCTGGCGTCAGTCGGGAAGAACATCGCGTTCTGGGGCTGCAGCGATGTTCGCAGCCGCGCCAGCATCGCGATTTCCGCTGCCATCTCGTAGACATCGAGTTCCGGCTCTTCGACGACTGCGTCGGGCTCGACGGCCGGGGTAATCTCGGGTGATGCGAGTTCGAATGCAGGCTCGTCGATGTGTGCTTCGTGTTCGGCAATGCCGTCCTGCTGGTAGACATACGGCTCAAGAGGCACTGCCAGCGTGTCGAAGTAGGAGAATTGCTCCTGTCCTGCCAACGCGGCCCAGGCGGATGAGGTGTCTTCACCTGCTTCCTGGACAGGCGGCGTTGTGATCTCCTCCAGCAAGTCGTCGAGTGTCGCGACAGGTTCGTCCACGACATCCGCGTCAGGAATGCTCCAATCTTCTGTTACAAGCTGGGATGTCGTGGTGCTCTCGATCGATTCGGTGACGACAACTGGTTGCTCAATGACGAGATCGTCAACTGTTTCATAGTGAACAGACGCAGTGGTGATCGATGCAACCGGCGCGATCGCAGTGTAGATGGTGGCAGCACGCTCGTTCAATGCCTGGGCTGGGACGACGAACGCGCCAAGGTCGTCGAGGTTGGCCAGCATCCCGGTCAGCAGTTTGCGGGCGCTGAGGACGACACCAAGTGTTTCCCGCTCGACCGGAACGTTGCCATCGATGTGCGCATCCAGCAGTGTTTCAACCGATCCACCAATCGAGCCGATCAGCGGGAATCCGGTCATGTTGGCGGCGCCTTTGAGTGTGTGGGCGTCACGCCGCAGTCCAGTCAGCAGCGACGGACGGTCCGGCGCGCTGACGAGCATCAGCGCCCCTCGGGTGAACGAGGCAATCAGGTCGGTCGCTTCCTCTTCGAATATCTCACGCAGTTCCGGATCGGCTTCGTTGATGAGGAACGTGCCGGGATCGAGCATCGCGACTCCGGCAGGATTACCAGCCTCTCGTTCGTTAGGCCCAACGGCATCGGTTCCAGCTGATGCTTGGTCATTCTCGAACGGAGCCATAACACGAGCGATCAGTTGATTGGTGTCCTGGCCGTCGGCCAGCGCATTCATGTAGCGGTGAATGCCAGCCGCCATCGCGCGTGCGCGGACGAGGAGGTGGTCGGGATCAGGCGTTGTTGCGTCGACCAGGTCGGTGATCGCATCTTCGAGTGCGCTCGTCAGCGTGATCAATCCGGAGAACGCGAGGACGTGACTCGCATCGCGGATGATCGCGAGCGACTCAATCGCTTCGTTAACAATGTGGACATCTGGAGCAGGTCGCGCCAGTTCTCCGACTGCCTGATCGATCAGCGCCAGATACGGCTGCAGTTCCACGATGAAGTTGTCGATCAGTTCGCTTTCGCCGTGTACGGCCATATATGGCTCCTCAGTGCCCTTCGATGGGGATTCGGGACATGGGTAGACCGGTGTCCTGTCCCAAATCTCGAATCCCGGATCCCGAGCCCGTTCTAGTCTCCGTCGGCGGCAATGCTGACGCCGTACTCCCAGTCTGACTTCACCGGACGTGGCTCGCTGCCTCGATCGAGCTTGAAGGTTGCGACCGACTGTCGCAGCCGCTCGGCAAGTGACGCCAGGTGGTTGACCGACTCGGCAGCTTGCAACGTACCGGTCGATGTTGTCTGTGTAATCTCAGAAATGTTGCTCATGGCCTGGGTGATCTCGACCGACGCCAGTGCCTGCTGTTCGGAGGCGCTGGAGATAGCGTCGATGAGTTCGGCCAACCGGCCAACGACGCCGTCAATCTGAACCAGGGCACCACCGGCTTCGTCGGCCAGTCGCGAACCTGCGACGACCTCACGGGTGCTGTTATCCATCGAGACGACGGCCTCAGCGGTTTCTGACTGAATGCTTGTCACAAGGCCATTGATCTGGCGCGTCGCGGTGGCGGCGCGCTCGGCCAGGCGGCGGACTTCTTCGGCGACGACGGCGAAGCCACGTCCGTGCTCACCGGCCATCGCGGCCTGAATGGCAGCGTTGAGAGCGAGGAGGTTCGTCTGATTGGCGATTTCTTCAATGAGCTGGACGATCTGACCAATCTCCTGGGAGCTTTCGCCGAGTCGCTTAATCGTTCGTGACGTTTCCTGGACCTCAGTTCTAATTCGCTGCATACCCTCGATCGTCGCATGCACGGCCTTTGAACCGGCCTGCGCATTCGTGCGCGCTTCGCGGGCGACTTCTGCCGAAACACTTGCGTTCTGCGACACTTGCTGAATCGAGCGGGATATCTCGGTCACGGCCTGCGAGGTATCGGCGATTTGCTTGGCCTGGGTTTCCGAGGCGCGTGCCAGTGACGCTGACGTCTGGAGAATATCTGCCGACGAGCTACTAACGGCGACAGTCGTTTCGTTGACGTTGGAGATGATCTGGCGTAGCTCACCGATCATGTAGTTGAAGGCGTCAGCAACCGAGCCAAGCGTGTCGGCGGTCACCTGCGCTTCAACAGTCAGGTCTCCTTCAGCGACGTCGGACACTTCCATCAGCAGTCCGGTGATCTGGCGCTGGAGGTTGTCGCGCTCTTCCTTGGTTTGGACCAGCGCGGTGATCTCGTCGAGCATCTGGTTGAGCGATGCTGCCGTCTGGCCAACCTCGTCATGGCTTGCGACGGTCGCACGGGCCGTCATGTCACCGCCGCGGACGCGGGCGGCGACGTCGGCAAGACTTCGAATCGGCTCGGCCAGTTTGCGTCCGAAGTACCAGGCAGCGGCGAGCGCGAGGACACCGACGACCAGCAGGAGGACGATGGCGAAGTTGCGGATCGTCACGATTGGTGCGAGGGCGGTGTCGCTGTCCTTATGGACGAGCACACCCCATCCGAGACCGGCAAATCGTTCGTCACCACTGATCGGTGCGTAGCCGGTGATGACATCTTTCGTTACCTCGACGCCATCGACCATCGCGACGATCGTCTGGGAGAGGGTGTCCTGTTGACCAGCCAGCACCTGAGCGGCAGCTTCGGAATCGTCGTAGACACGGCCAATCTGTCCGTCGAGTGTACTAGCGACGACGGCCTGTCGTGTGTTGATCAGATCGATCTGGACGTCGGACTCGATACCGAGGCCGGTCAGAATCCCCTGGAGGTTGTCGGCAGTCCAGAGGATGCGGACGACGCCGCGCAGGATACCGGCCTCGTTGTACGCCGGAGCAGCGACCTGGACGGCCAGGAGGCCAGATCCGGCGTCGACGGCGATGTCAGAAAAGTAGACCTGGCCGGATGGCAGTGAAACAACCGACGACCAATATGATTCCGTCGTCTGATCGGTGTAAGTTTCGCCGGTACCGGCAAAGAGTTTCCCGTCGGTCGTAAAGACCGAAAGGTCGCCGTACTCCCAAACACCGTCGTGCTTGTTCAGGAAGTCCTGCTTGGTACCGATGCCGACCGACTGTGAAAAGAGGAACTCATTGGTCGCTAGGAGCAGTGTGTCCTGTGCAGCTTTCTGGATCGCGTTGTCGAGCGCTTCAGCCGAGACGAGTGCCTGCTGTTCCAGCGACTGGTCGATCTCGCTGTTGAGCGATGATGATGCCTGAACGTAGGTCATCACCGTCATCGCGACGAGCGGCACGAGCGTCAGGACGGCGACGAGTGTGATGACCTTGCGGCTGACACTCCAGTCGCCTATTTTAAGCCACTCCCGTGCGCGCTCGATCATCTGGTTCCGTTGAACTTCCACCTGGTTCCCCCTTCATTTCGCCTGTGACGTCAGGACGATGCCGTGTTTTGCTCGCCCGTCCAGTTGGATGCAATTGCTATAAACGGTCGCTGAGCAATCCCGTAATTCGTTCCGCGCCAGATCGGCGTGCGCTTTCGTCAGCGTCGTCGAGCAGCCGTGGCAGGTTGATCGCATGGATCAGATCGCCGCCGTCTCGATGAATCCCAGTGACATAACGCATCAGGTGGTCGGGTAGCGCACCGTCGAGTTGAAACAACGACGTTGGCTCCAGCCGGCGCATTCCCCGAACGGCATCGACCCCCAGCGCCAGTGGCTCGGTCGAACGGACGACGATGACGCGCGCATCACGACGCTGTGTCCAGATGCCGATTTCGAGCATGGCTGCAAGGTCGGTGACAGTCAGGATCGTGCCTCGCAGATTCGCGATCCCGCGGACCCAGTTCGGGCCGCCCGGCACCGGTATCAGCGATGGCACGCGTTCAACTTCGAGCACCATGCCGAGCGGAACGGCGATGTCAGTCCCGGCAACGGTCAGGACGATGTACTGCTCGCCGATCCAGGTTGGCTCGCGTTCGACGACTGCCGGTGCGAGTTCGATTTCTGCCAGATGCGCCATGCTCAGCGTCTCCCGTGCGTTAGACGAATCGGCGAACGGCCGCGACCAGACTGGCCGGGGCGAACGGTTTCGTGATGTAGTCGCTGGCGCCCTGCTTCATGCCCCAGAACCGGTCGGATTCCTGATCCTTTGACGTCACGAGGACAATTGGTACGTTCGACCAGCGTGCGTCGTTGCGGATCTGGCGGCAAAGCTGGAAGCCGTTCCGGCCAGGCATGATGACATCGAGCACGATTGCGTCTGGCGTGATCTGCTCGAGGTGGGTGAGCGCTTCCTCGCCATTCGAGGCGGTGAGAACGTCGTAGCCTTCGGCTTTGAGTGAACTCGACATCACGGCCATTTCGGTCGCGCTGTCGTCAACGACGAGGATCTTGCGGGCCATTGGTTGCTCCTTCATACGTACGACTCTGACACTGGAAGCCGGGATTCGGATGATGAGTGGCAGGACAATCCCGGTTTCCACTTCCTGTACCTGATTCCCGACGATGGACGGATTGGTGGGGATGATGCATGGCTGCCGTCGGATCACCTCCCCGTCAGGGCGTGCGCCCGCTCAAAAATGTCTTCTGCTGCTTCAGCGAGTGTGTTAGCCGCAGCGGGGTCGGCTTCGGCAAGCCAACCGAGTTGCTGGATAACCCGCTGCTGGATGACCTCGATCAATGCCTTCGCCGACACCCACCAGACGTTCGGGACGCCGACGCGTCGGAATGTCGTCAGCAATCTGGCCGTGTCGATCTGGCGTTGAGTCTCGTTCCAGAACGGAACGATCAGAGGATCGTTTGGCGCCTGTTCAGCACTTGGTCGACCGATCACGATCTGTGCGTCGGCCAGTAGCGCGTAGGCACCGGCCAGCGCCATCGACAGGTGCTCCAGTGTTGATGAGCCAATCTCGGCAACGCTGATTTCATACTCAAGCGTTGAGAATGCCTCGATCAGCAACGACTCGACGATCAATGCATCGCGGTCATCGCTGGCGGTTACATGAGGTGATTCTCCAAGCGTGGTGGCATGGAGCACCGAGGTGAGATCGCGGGTCGGCGCTGGATGCAGCGCAACCGAAAGATTCTCGAAAGCTGCCAGGAAGGTCAGGTCAGACAAGTCAGATTTGAGAACACGCTCGTCAGTGCTGTACGAGGCAAGCGCAGCGCCACCGACGATCAGGACGACGATTGCGAGTCCTTCAGTGATCTCAAGCCTGAGTGCGCCGGTAAACCCGTCGCGGCTC
>JBGSWU010000125.1:0-10179 GCA_041751795.1 Thermomicrobiales bacterium | reverse complement strand
AGACCGAGGATGAGCGGGACACCTGCGGCGACCAGCGAGCCGAATACGAGGACGAGCAACACGAAAACGATCGGGAATGTGAACCGCTCGACGCGAACAAGATCGTCGGCGCTGGCCTTCTCAATGTCGTAATTGACGGCTGCGTTGCCAATCAGGTATGTCTCGATCGTGTCCGAATGGACAAGTTCGCGCAGATGCGGTGTTTCTTCTTCGAGGAGGTTTTCGTCGCCTTCGAGCGTTACCCACGCATAGGTTGTGTGGTTATCCGGGCTGACCATGTCAGGGATGCCGGTCTCGTAGAAGGATTCGACCTCAGTGACGATCTCTTCCTGACCGAGTTTCTGCACTGCAGACTCGACTGCATCGAAGAATGGCTTGTCGGTCACCAGCAACTCGTCCGAGTGGAAGACAACGAGCGCGGCTTTATCCGACGACAGATCGAGGTCGTCTGACAACACTGTCGATGCCGAGTGGAATTCGGTTCCGGGGAGACTGAATCCGCCGACCTTCAGCGCGTGTTCCGATGCTGCCGCACCGACTGCTGCGACGGCGAAGATGGCCAGCCAGATTCCTAGCAGCCACCATTTGAATCGAAATGTTGTCCGCGCGATCCAGGAATAAAACGTCGTCATGTCGTGGCCTTCATCCCAGATGGTGCGAAACGATTACCGAGGCTGTGAACTCCCGGAGATCATTCTGCGAGTCGTTTCACGGGTCCGCGACATTGCTGCCCGAGTCATCTGCTGTTCCACCTCGGCTGTGTGCGCCAGATACCGGTCGTAGCTGTCTCGATCGAGGCGCAGAAGGGTCATTGGTTCAGCGGCGACAACATCAGCGATCCGCTCTTCACCAGTCAGCAATGCGATCTCACCGAAGAAATCGCCTGGCCCAAGGCTTGCGACAGTCACCCCTTCAACCAGACCGTGACCAATTCGGACGTCAGCATGGCCGGTTTCGATCAGGTACATATCGTCACCGGTGTCGCCTTGCCGAACAATCACCTTGCCTGCGTCCGCCGTGACGCGTTCCATGAACGTTCCGAGGACGGTTGCTTCAGCGACCGACAGTCCTGCGAACAGATCGGTCTGCCGGAGTTGGCCCGCCAATTCGAGCATTTGCCGTCGGCTGGCCATCGCAACGCCCTTCTGGGGAAGGTTCGCGTCGGTCAGGGCTGCAAGTCCCTCATGTGGAATCAGGGTGCTCCGCGTATCGACGACATCACGCTTGAGCCGGAACAGGGTTAGAAGGCCGGCTTTGCCAGGCAGGTCGAGCGCGGCTTCGATCGCGTCGAGCCGAGAGAGCATCTGCTGCGAGATGTCTGTCGCGAGCGCCGCAAACGGATAGACGGCGCAGAACTGGTAGCGAGGGAAAAAGTAGGACGCTTCAGCCTCGTACGGCACGGTCCCGTGGATGATGACCATTGGTGCATGAAAGAAGTCGAGGTTCTGTTTGGCAACGCCCTCTTCTAAATCACCGACGATCGCGTCCACCTCGAGCCGGAGCGGACCAGCGAGCGAACGGAACAGGGCAACGCCGACCTCGACCGGAGCACGAGCGCCAAGTTCATCGAGCGTCGCGAGTCGCTGGTTCTTCACGAAACGTCCGACCTCACGGAGTTTCTCGACCGGCAGATCAGGCAGGATGCGTAATCGACCATAGACCCCGTAGCCGTGCACCTTTTCGACTGGAAACAACGGTCGTTCGCGATCGCGTAAGGACGTTCCGGGCGGTGAATCGGGCGGTGCCTTGACCGCCGCATAGCAGAGAATTTCGCCGGTTTCAGCAGCCAGCGAAATAACATGGATGTCGTTGTCCGACACGCCTGATAACGGCTCATGCTCGATCTGTTCAGCATAAACCATCGCAGGATCAACGAAGTTGACCGCGAGGTACTGAGCCAGGCGGAACTTCATCAGCTCGACGAGCTGTTCCTGTCCGAGTGCCGGGGTCCGGACGACGATCGTCGTGACTCCGTTTCGGTTGATACGAGCGTAGATCGCGTCAGGATGCCCGGACAATAGGTTGGGAAGTCGGATCGATGCAGCCCGTCCGATCATTTCGGTTACCCACGCACCGACCTCCGGACTGTAGGGCAATGACGTTGCTGATTCGCTGGACATAGCATCCTCCTGCGATCGTTGATCAGTCTGCTGGGCCCCCGGTGGCGGTCGGTGTTGCTGTTTCGTCGGGAACGATCTCGTCGTGGTCCTGGCGTCGCATTGCGTAACCTGCGCCAAAGACGAGTGCGATCAGAACTGCAGCAAAAATCGCCGCTCGGGTGAACGAGATTGACGGTGGATCCGGCTCATCCTGAAATGCGGTCGTCGATGTCGTGCCACCGACCGGTTCACCTTCGACGATGACCGTCCCGATCATCCACGGATGCGGTTGGCAGAAGTACTGGAACTCACCCGGCGAGTCGAACTGGATCGTTGCCGATTGACCGCCTTCGAGCAAACCTGTGTCGAAGCCGCCTTCCTTACCCGTTGCCGTATGGGCAATGCGGCCTTGGTTCGTGAAGGTGAGTGCCTGGCCCGTCTCAATTGTGATCGATGCTGGATCGTAGCCCCACTGCATCGCATCCTGCGGCTCGATAATCGTCACTTCGCCGACAGGCTCGACGCCTTCAAGTGGAACGGCCGTCGGCTGCAGAATTGAATACGTCCCGCTCTCGTCCGGCGGAGGAACGTCTGGCCCAGCCACCGATGTGTTTCCAGGCACAACTCGCAGGATGTGGCCCTGGCCCTCGTTTGATTCATTACCGAAGTTTGCGACGTAGAGAGCTCCATCGGGTCCGAACGTCATCGCCGTCGGAAACACCAGGTTGGTAACGACCGGCTCAATCGACCCATCCGGCAACACCCGCTGGACTTCGCCACCGAAGGCAATGTATCGTTTTTTCTCCGGAGAGAACTCAGCAGCGAAGCGGAGGACATACATCGTGCCGTCAGGTGCGAATGCGAGGTCGATCGGCGTGGTCAGGTTCGTCACCACTCCTTCTGTGATCGTCCCATCGAGCTCGACACGATCGATGCGAGCGCTTCCCTCCGTGTATGGTGCCGGGCTGAACTGCGCGACGTAAATGCTTCCGTCCGGTCCCGTCGCGGCTCCAACAGTCACCGGGCTGTTTTCCCAGGCGGCGAAGATGCTGATGTCCCCGGCTGGTGTTACCTTCAGAATACGGTTGAAATTACCGTCTGTAACGTAGAGGTTGCCCTCGGACGCGACGAGGTCGTACGGGTTGCCAAGCGGGACGGCATCACCGTTGCTCGGCGGTGGTGGATTGGCTTTGTTGTAGGCGCCAATGTCAGCAACAAACTCCAGTTCGTCCGCGTCGTTGATGCGAGACAGGGCCGGTGACACCGTCATGTGTCCGGCAGCCACCTCATAAAGCTGTCCATCGAGATTCGTGACGGCTCCTGCTCCAAGCATTTCGACTCCCCCATAGAGTCCGATGTTTGGAAGCGCGGTGATCGCGTCCTGGCGTTCACCGCCGGGCGGGATCTTCGAGACGCGTGCGGTCATGCCGATCGGGCCTTCGCCGCCGAAGTTGACTGGCAAAGGCACCATCACGTCGCCCGGTGATCCAGACTCAGCGACGTAGAGCGTCCCATCCTCGGCGAACGCCATTCCTTTCGGATTGACTAGCCCCGATGCGTAGATTTCAACGATTGTGTCGGATTGCGCCGCCGTCTCTCCGAGCAAACCGAACGTCACGGCAACGCCGATGATGAACGCGAGCACGAGTGAGACAACCGGGACAAGTCGAGGAAAAACTCGCATGATACACAGCTTTCGCTGGAAGCAGCGCGAACCACGTCAATTGGTATCTGAACAACCCTGGAAACCACAAGTTACCGTGGGGTTGGTCGATGGCTTCGATTGGCGGATCGTAACAGATGGTTCTCTGGACAGTCAACGCTTGTAGCGCACCGATGACGCGAATTTCGCGACATAACAGTATTTCTTAGGCTGCGCAAGAACGCTTTGATGCAAACTGAATGTGTTCCCAAATGTACAGGTCATATGTATTGGAAGATACAGGTTATGAGTAAAGCGGTGCGTTGACCGTGATGCGTGGAGATGCTAGTCTGCAAATCACGGAGCAGCAGGTCTCTACAGGTTTCTTGGGCAAAGGAGAATAGCATGACGACCAATACGACGACTACTGACGCGACCAATTTCGTTGATACGCTCCAGACCTGGCGGGAAACGCTGACGACAACACAGCAGACGTTACTCGACAGGATTCTGACGACGGCGACGACGACCACGACAACCGATACGACCACCAACGACGTGACCGGGTATATGACGACTGGTACGACCGACACGACTACGGGTACGACCACCGGCACGACGACGACACCGGACTGGACGGCTGTGACGAACCTGCTCACGACGGCCACGACTTCGACGACGACCGGCACGACAGGGACGACCACAACCACGACAACGACCTAGTACCGGTTTCGACGGCACCTCACGACGAGGCGCTGAGTTGGCGTCAGGGCGGCTGCTCCGCAACCCTGACCCCCTCAGCGCCTCGATTTGTTGTCAGGTGCCGACGACCACTTGCCTGTCAGTGCCTCTGTTCAGCTGTTGGATTTTCGTAACGCTTTTGGAGGTCCGAGGATCTCGGTCAGGATGATCGCTGTTCGGAGTGCTCGTCGTGATCTCAGTGTGTGTCGAATGTCATCGCGTTGCGATCGCATCGCGGGAGGGATTCGACTCACTGATAGTTCTGGCCGCCTGACCTGCTCCGGTCGTTCGATCTCGACGGCAACGACATTCTCGATCTGAACCGCTTCTGGCAATCCTCGGCGGTCGCGTTCAGGGCGTACCGAGCGAGCCGCACTCGCGAGTGTTTCTTCATTGCGCCGATTAATCATTCAGCGGTCTACCCTTCCGTCAGATCTGGACGGTTACCCTTCAGTGCCATCTTCGGCTAGCGAAGTCCGCATCTTCGTATCCGCCTGGACATTCTCCATCCGGTAGAAGTCCATGACTCCGAGGTTGCCGCTTCGGAATGCGTCGGCCAGCGCGAGCGGGACTTGTGCCTCCGCCTCGACAACACGGGCTCGCATTTCCTGCTCGACGGCTACTGCCATCGCACGTCGCTCTTCTGCCTTCGCCTGAGCGATCTTCTTATCGGCCTCTGCCTGATCGGTTTGCAACTCTGCACCGATGTTGCGACCGACATCAACGTCGGCGATGTCGATTGACAGGATCTCGTAGGCGGTCCCAGCATCAAGGCCGCGAGAAAGGACCAGTTTCGAGATCGCGTCAGGATTTTCGAGGACGGCCTTGTGATTGACGGCAGAGCCGATCGAGGAGACTGTGCCTTCCCCAACCCGGGCGATAATCGTTTCCTCTCCCGCCCCACCAACGAGCCGATCGATGTTGGCGCGGACGGTGACCCGTGCCACGGCGACGACTTGAATGCCGTCCTTTGCAACGGCGGCCACACGCGGTGTCTGGATCACTTTCGGGTTTACACTGACCTGGACGGCTTCGAGAACATCGCGACCTGCCAAGTCAATCGCCGTGGCCCGTTTCCAAGGCAAATCGATGTTCGCGCGGTCTGCGGAGATCAACGCCGTGACGACGCGGCTGACGTTTCCACCTGCGAGATAATGAGCCTCCATTTGAGAGACATCCAGGTTGACGCCTGCCTTTGATGCGCTGATGAGAGGGCGGACAATGTCGCCGGGGTTCACCTTGCGAAGGCGCATCCCTATCAATGTTCCGATGCTGACTCGCACGCCGGAAAAGATCGCCGTTATCCAGAGTCCGATTGGCACGAAGTAGAGAAAGAACATGGCGAGAATCAAAACTGCGAATGCGGCGACGAGCAGAGTAATCAGTGTGCCGTCCAAGTGTGTACTCCTTTGTAGAGAAACGAATCGTGCGATGCCTTTTCAGTGCTAGCGGCGTGTCAAGGATTCGCCAGAGCGAACGTAATGATGTAACTAGCTCGCTCATGCATCCTCCGATAGTCGGACGACGCGCCGGTATCCCTCGTCGGCAATTACTTCGACGTTCGAGCCGATCGGAATAAAGTCGCCGCGAGTAACGACATCGATCCGCTCGTCGTTGATCCGGGCAAATCCGCCCGGTCGGAGGTCGGACAGTGCCGTTCCACGGGCACCGAGGAGAGACCCGTCCGTCGATTCTGGGATCGATTCGAGGAACGATGGTGTTGACGGCGAGAGAGTCGGTGGTTGGTCACTGCTCCACCAGCGACGCCGCTGTCGAACCTTTGGAATTGCATCCGGCAGCCCTACCTGCGCCTGAAGGACGAGCCCCCTGAGGCGCGGTGCCTTCGGCAGCAGCCAGAGAGCGATAGCGCCGCCAACGAGGATGACGAGGAATGCGGCACCAACCGTCAGCCCGGCCCGCGTCAGATCTCGATCAGTAACGATCTCGTCGCCGATGAGTGAAATGAACATGCCGCCGAGAATCGCGGCGATGCCGAGAATTCCCGCCACGCCAAATCCGGGCACGACGAGCGCCTCGGCAGCCAACAGCGCAAGCCCAACGACGACGAGCGCGACCCCTTCCCATCCGGCGAGTCCCGCCAGAAAGTGTCCCCAGAAAAACGTCGCGATCATTCCGGCACCGACCGCCCCGACGATGCCGAAGCCAGCCGTGAACACATCAATGAGAATCAGCAACGTACCAATGGATATCAGCAGCGACGCAATTGCCGGATTCGTCAGAACCCGAACCAGTCGCTCGGCGAGCCGAATATTCGTTTCCTCTATCTCCGCCGTCGACAGCCCGGTGGCTTCCAGAAGTTCCGCTCGATTGGCGACGATGCCGTCGGTGTATCCCCATTCCTCAGCCTCGATCGTGGTAAGCGTCAACAGTTTGCCGGATTCGATGAGACCTTCGATTGCGATTTCAGGGTCAACCATCGCTTCGGCGACGCGCGGATCCCGTCCGCGTAACTCCGCCGTCGACTTGAACACCGAGCGGACGGCTGAGATGATCTTTTCTTCAGCCGTTTCACCGGTCCCGGTTACCGGTGTTGCAGCGCCGAGAACCGCTCCGGGTGTCATGTAGATGTCACTCGCAGCAATGGCGATCAGTGCGCCAGCCGAAAACGCTTCGCGGTTCACGAATGCAATCGTGCGAACATCAGCGTCGAGGATCGCGTTGCGCATCTCCAACGCCGCGTCGAGCCGACCCCCCGGCGTATTGATTTCGAGGATCACCGCCGCGACGCCAGCTTCGTCAGCCTCGCTCAGGACGCGGTTGAGGTACGCAGCCAGACCGAGGTCGATTTCGTTGTTGATTTGGACGATGTAGACCTGATGGTCAGTAGCGTTGACGGGCACCGGTACCGCGAAGGAGAGGATTCCCGTGACAAGCAGCAGCCAACCGATCAGTCGAAACGGCTTTACGATGGCTGAAACACTGTTGGTGGCGCGCTTAGGAACACCTCACGATTCGACCTCCGGAATAGACCATCTGGAATCGGTGAATACGACATAAGTATAGCCGGACGGCGTCGATAGCGTTGGCACGAAGCGCATTGGCATGAACAAGCATGAGATTGTTGGCGCAATGACGACGCCAACCGAGGTGGCTGTGCACACCGGTTCCATTATCGTCGCCAACTGTTGTTGCTTCCCAAGCCACCTCAAATGCAGAGTCCGTGTCGGGTCAGTGCTGGAGTTCACCCTTGTTGCGGACGGTGTAGTCGGGTGCGGCGATCTGGCGCAGGGTCTGTTCTTCTCGAGCCCAGACGCGCTGCGATGCTTCGGCGACCTGATCTGCACACTCATCGGGAATATGCACAATACCATTGCCATCGCCGTGGAGAAGATCGCCCGGACGGACCCGCATCCCCGAAATCGTCACCTCGTCGTTCACGCTGACGCAGATCGGATTCCCGTGGGCAACGACGAGTCCGGCACAAAAGTATTGAAAGCCTCCAAGCGCGGCGACTTCACGGACATCACGTAATCCGCCGTCGGTCAGAATGCCGACAGCACCGAGGCGTTTCATCGTCGTGCTCATCACTTCACCTGCGTGGCAGCTATGCAGCCGATCCTGTCCTACATCCTGCATCACGACGATGGCTGGCTTCGGCGCGGTCTCGAGCAATTCGTAAAGCTTCTGGAAGCCGATCCCAACGCGACCTTCTGTCGTGCTGTCAACCGTGCAGGTCACGGCGTAGCCGACAGTTGGTGGGAGATCGGGAAAGATACAGCGGATGTCATAACCAGTGTACCCGGACACCCTCGGGCGGATCTCGAACGTCTCGATCGCGTTGGCGATCGTTGGGCTGTCGATTCGGCGCAGTGCCGTCAATTGTTCCGGCGTGAGTTGTGGCACATGGTCCTCCGTCATGCTTGACCTGACGATTCGTCCCGTTGTTGCGTGACCTTGCGCTGGCACGCGCGGTGGGTTCGCTTCCTCCATTATCACCGACAACGTGTACGCATGTTATTGGTTCAAGGGTTCGCGTCAGGGAGCTGTATGGCGATTCCGCAGCGTTGGGGCAGGAGCGGTCAGGGATTGGTCGTGCGAACGCTCTGTCTGATATTCGTTAACCGGTTTCGGAAGAACCGTTGGAATCCATTTTGCGTTGCGGTGGAGCGCGTAGATGCTGGCGAAACAGTCTCGCTATGACGACGTCGGTCTCGCGGTCGTTGCTCATCGGGATGATTGATGGCTTTCTGCATCGACAACGGTGTAAGGCGACCGATACACTCCGCATGCACCGATTCCGGATCGGTGGCAATGTCCTTTAAAGTCAGTTCGCTGCTCGGGAAACGGACGATGTGGCTTGGAGCCCAGACGACGGTCGGATCAGGAAAGTCGGAGATACCCGTCATCGATCCGGCGTGAGCTTCCAAGCAAAAAGCCCCCGAAACGCTCGGCGAAGCTGGCTGGTGGTCTGAAGCGCTGGCTTCTCCGTGGGCAGCCGTCTCCCGGTGAAGGTCCTTATGAACGCGAACAGGCGCATGCGACCCATCCCTGGTGGCAGGTCATGTGTCTTACTGGCGTCGATTACTTCTCGACACTCGGCTACCAGCCTGGTATCGCCGCGTTGGCAGCCGGAACGCTCTCTCCGGTCGCGACACTCATCCTCGTCCTGATCACGCTGTTCGGTGCGCTACCGATGTACCGGCGAGTGGCCGTCGAGAGCCCGCATGGCGACGGCTCGATCTCGATGCTCGAACGGTTATTGTCCTGGTGGCAAGGGAAGCTGTTCGTCCTCTGCCTGATCGGATTCGTTGCGACCGGGTTCGTCATCACGATCACGCTGTCAGCCGCCGACGCGACTGCCCACGTTACAGAGAACCCATACACGTCGTTCCTCCATGGACACGAAGTCGTGGTGACGTTGCTCCTGATCACAATGCTGGGTGGCGTGTTTCTCAAGGGTTTCAATGAAGCAATCGGGATTGCAGTTGGTGTTGTCGCGGTCTATCTGTTGCTAAACGTGGTTGTCGTCGCGATCGGGTTTTACGAGATCGTCCAGCAACCGGAGGTGATCGGCGACTGGCAGGACGGATTGTTCGAAGAACACGGCAATCCGCTGCTTATGGTTGCAGCGGCGATGTTTCTGTTTCCGAAGCTTGCCCTCGGCCTGTCTGGATTCGAAACCGGCGTCGTCATCATGCCGCTGGTCGAAGGTGAACCAAACGATAACCCCCGGAAGCCTCAGGGGCGAATTCGCAATACATTCAAGTTGCTGACAGCGGCGGCGCTGATTATGAGCGTTTTCCTGATCTCCAGCAGTATCGTCACGACGTTTCTTATTCCAGCGGCGGAGTTTGAAGACGGCGGGGAGGCCAACGGGCGAGCATTGGCGTACCTGGCGCACGAGTACCTGGGGAACGGTTTCGGAACCGTCTACGATGTCAGCACCATCCTCATCCTTTGGTTCGCTGGCGCGTCTGCGCTGGCAGGGTTGTTAAACATCGTACCGCGCTACCTTCCGCGATACGGCATGGCACCGGACTGGGCACGAGCGTCGCGGCCGCTCGTCCTGTTGTTCATCGCCATCTGTTTCATCGTCACTGTCATGTTTCGCGCGGACGTTGAGGCCCAGGCCGGTGCCTACGCGACTGGCGTCCTTGCGGTCATGACCTCGGCGACGATCGCTGTCACGCTCTCCGCCCGTCGGCACCGGCAGCGTAACCTGACGATCATGTTCGG
>JBGSWU010000124.1:0-2683 GCA_041751795.1 Thermomicrobiales bacterium | reverse complement strand
CGAACCCGCTCCAAGGCACTCAACGCGCGAATGCTGTCCCGTCCCGACCGCCACATGACCGCCGAGCAGGGCGAGAAACTCGGACGCGAACTCACGACACCAGCGGGCCTGGCCGGATTCCTGTTGCTCGAATACAGCGACACGCTGACGTTCGACGAGTATTTCACTCCGGCACTGGAGCCTGCGTCGAACTGATACCTGTCATGGCGCAGATTCAGAAACATACCAATACCACCAATGATGTCAACTGCTTGGGCTCGCGGATCGATCTGAGCAATCGAGCCTGCACCGTTTCAGCGCGATCGCTGCGTCGTTACGGTGGCGCAAACATCGTACGACCTGCATGATTTCGCCAAGACCACCAATATGTCGTGTCTTTCCGTGCTAACATAGCGCAACGGAAAGATTGCGTGAAGATCAAGGGGTGCATGACGATGGCACGCTTGGGTCTGGTTGCGCCATGGCGGCGCCGGTTCGTTCTCTTGATCGCGGCAGCCATCCTGGTGTCTGGCTGCGGTGTCCCGGACGAGTTCCCAACGCCCACGCCAGTACCGACACGAACGCCAACGCCCCTCACATCACCAACGCCGACAGCGACAGTGCCGGTCGATTCCAACCCGTCACCGACCGTCACGTCTCCTGGAACGAGCACGGCTGTTGTCGAGACCCCAACGCCCTCTTCCACCGCGACGATTGGGCCGACACCCTCGCCATTGAGCCTGCGTGGAACTGCCACAATACCACCAACGCCAACGTCCGGTGCGACCGTACAACCAATGCCGGGTGATCAGATCGTCGTAGCCACGACAACAGCGATTTCCCCAGGACCAGGGACAGTCGCCACCGTCGCCGTCGTCCAACCGAACGCAACGTCAACTATCGTCATCGCCGCGACGCCCGTCCCGACGTTTGCACCGGAGCCCACCGCAACACCGACACTGATTCCTGAGCCAACGCCCGAACCAACGGCAACACTCATCCCGGAACCAACGCCAACACCGGACCTCTGCCCAGGAGCGATCCAGTGGTATGACGCAATCAACTACATTGGCACCTACGGAACCGTGATCGGCCCGGTCGTCGCGGCCTACTGGGCCGAAGAATCGCGCGGAAAACCAACCTTTCTCAACATCGGTGCACCCTACCCCGACCCAGGTCGTTTCACTGTCCTGATGTGGATCGACGCTCGCTGGAAATTCGACTTCCCACCAGAAGAGGTCTACCTGGGTTCAACGATCTGCGTCACCGGGACGATCGAACTCTACGAAGGCAGCGCCGAAATGATCATCGAAGGGCCAGAGTGGATCTGGATTCCGTGAGCGCGAGTGATACCCGCAGAATCCGCCCAATCAAGCCAAAACGCTTTGCGGATAATGGAGATACTCCGCAATACTGCCGATCGAGTTGCCGAAACGCTGTCAGTAGCGGGGCGTCTGCGAGTCGAACTCTAGGCTTGCTCACCCATGGATGGTGAGGTCGATGATCACTCCGTTTCTACCCGCTCCAAGAACGCAGTGATGTGAGGGAGCAGGATGTCGCTGCGGGATATCTCCTCAGCATGGTTTAGACCCTCAAGGAGGACCACCGTCGCATCGGGTAGCGTCCGGGCAAACTGCCTGTATTGATCGCCTAGGTTACTCCCAAGGATGAGCACCGGAATCGACAGATCCTGCAGTTGCGGGGTCAGGTCCGGCTTTGCTACGTTCATGACCTGAGCTGCCGCCAGGGCAAGTGGATCATTAGCGGCCATGTCACTGCGAGCTGACGCAGTCATCTGGCCGAAATCCTTCTCGATCATCTCGACCCACCAATCCATGCCGTCATTCTGAAAGCGCTCGATGTCTCCCAACCGGCTCTCGCGTAGATATTCGGGCAGTGAGAATGGATGGCCACTCACAGCAATTAGCGATCGGAGACGATCGGGACTGTAGGCCGCGAGCGCCCAAGCGGTGATTGCGCCGCTTGAATAGCCGGCATAATGTGCTGCTGTAATACTGAGGTCATCAAGAACGCAGACAATATCCATGGCTATGGTCTGTTTCGAGTATGCCTCAGGATCACGGGGCTTATCACTTTTACCGTGGCCACGAGGATCGATGAGAATCAGCTGGTAGTCGCCTCTGAGTGAGTCGACGTAGGAGTCGAGATGTTGCCAGGCAATGTACCCATCGCGCTTCCACCAGTTGAGGTTCGTGCTGCCGCCATGGACGAGCACAAGCGGCGGGCCAGTCCCCTCGACCTCATAGTAGATCCTGACACCGTCGTCGGGGTTGGTTGCGTAAGGCACTGGCTACCTCCGTTCAGATCGGGCAGAAGCGCGCTGAAATCGAACTGCCTCCCCTAGCTAGTTGTGCAGCACACGGGCAAGAAGGCGAGTGTACTTTGCCTTAAAGCGCTGTGCCGCATCGCACTCAGCTACAAATCCATCAATGCCATGAAAGCCGTCTGCATAGACAAGAAGTTCAGTCGGGATACCCGCTGTCCCTTCGGGTAGTAGAGAACAACCGAAAAATCGATTAACAAGGGATTAGGGATGATGTAATAGGGTCAGGAGGACTACCTATGTCGATTTCTGAAACTGCGATGGCCAGTGGTACAAAAACCTGGCGCACGTTGAGGTTCCCTCGTCATCCATGAGCAACCGGGCTGAAGGTTCATCCCCCAGCCCGGCGTTCCTGTCCTA
>JBGSWU010000123.1:0-17336 GCA_041751795.1 Thermomicrobiales bacterium | reverse complement strand
GTCGATCGCGATCGGCTTCGAGAGGCTGCTGGAGGATTCACCGCCCTCACGTACGTTCCATTGCGTGTCGAGATATCAATCGAGAGAAGCGACACATCCATCAAGAAGGGTTAGTCATGCCGAGAGCGTTGATCAGCGTCTGGGACAAGACAGGGGTATCGGAACTGGCGAAACGCCTAGCGGCGGCTGGCTTCGAGATTCTTTCGACCGGGGGAACCGCACGGTCGCTTCGTGATGCTGGCCTGGAGGTTACCGACGTCAGTGACTTCACGGGATTTCCGGAGATCATGGATGGACGCGTTAAGACGTTGCACCCCGCGATCCATGCTGGCTTGCTCGCCCGACGCGACAAATCTGATCACATGTTGACGCTGGAACAGCATCAGTTTCAGACGATCGATGTACTCGTCGCTAACCTGTATCCATTCGCCCAGGTCGTCAGTAACCCGGACGTGAGCGACGAGGACGCGATCGAGAATATTGATATCGGTGGCCCCGCGATGACACGTGCAGCTGCTAAGAACTTCGAAGGAGTCGTCATTTTAACTGATCCGGTCGACTACGAGTCCATCCTCGACGTGATCGAGCGCGGCGGCATCGACAGTGTCCCTATCGACACCCGTAGGCGGCTTGCTGCTAAAGCGTTTTCTCACGTCGCTACGTACGATAGCCTCGTCGCCAGCTTTCTCGGGACCGGTGACGGGTTCCCTTCGAGGTTGCCTGTTGGTGCGACACTTCTGCACGAAGCGCGATATGGGGAGAATCCGCATCAGCGCGCGGCCGTTTATACGATTCCTACACCGGGTGCCGCGACGGGCGTAGCTACCTGGCGAGTCCATGACGGTCGCGAGATGTCGTACAACAACTACCTTGACGCGACGGCGGCCTGGGGTTGTGCGCTCGATTTCGATGCGCCAACGGTCGTGATCGTGAAGCACACGCTACCATGCGGCATTGGGAGCAGTGAGAATCTCGTAGATGCGTATGAGCGTGCACTAAGCGGGGACCCCGTTTCCGCCTTTGGTGGAATCATGGCCTGCAATAGGGTCGTTACAACCGCGGTAGTCGAGGCGATAGGTCGTCATCGATTCGATGTCATGATCGCCCCCAGCTACGACGACGGCGTGCTCGATCTGCTCCACAAGAAGCGTAATCTGCGAGTCATCGCGGTCGAGAATCCGGCGCCGGTTCGTGGTCTTGATCTGCGATCGATACCGGGTGGCCTGCTTGTTCAGGACATCGATAGCGTTCCCGTGGATCCATCACACTGGAATTGTGTGACGAAGCGTCAACCCACAGATGAGGAACTGGACGCACTCGCATTTGCGTGGCGAGGCGTCAAGTGGGTGAAGTCCAACGCGATCGTGCTGGCGCAACCTGGCGTTGTCGTCGGTGTTGGCGCTGGCCAACCAAACCGTGTCGAGAGTGTGCGAATTGCCGTGAAAGTCGCTGGTGACAGAGCGCGGGGAAGCGTCCTCGCCAGTGATGCATTCTTTCCGTTCCCTGACGGCGTTGAGGCAGCGGCGGAAGCAGGCGTCACCGCTATCGTTCAGCCAGGCGGCTCCGTCAAGGACGGAGAAACGATCGCCGTCGCCGACGCAAATGACATGACGATGCTACTTACAGGCGAACGTCACTTTCGCCATTAGGATTGTCGTGGCATGGTCTGCTCACGCGCTCCGTTTCGTTCTTCGGGTGCTACGGATTCGAGAATCATCGCCAGCCGGTCGTAGTCGCGTTTCATTTGCCGCGCCAGCCGTCGCGTCGCGTCGGTCAGCCATGCATGGTTGTCGTCGAGATGAGCGTCAACCCATCGGAAATGTGCCGCGAGCAGTTGTTCGGGCATGATTTCGCCATGGTAGTTCAGCAACGTCGGAAGGTAGCGTGGGTTCGCGCAGAATGCTTCCAGCGTTGACCGGTCGCATCCCTGGACGCTGTAGTGGAGCGGAACTGGAAGCGCAGGTAGCGTGTGGTGGGCAGTTGATCCATCGCTGTATCCAACGACCGCGACGCTGAAGACTGTGCGTAGCACGAGTTCCAATTCTGGGTGGCGGTCGTAAATCGCGGCATCTGAGAGATGATCGCCGCCACGGCGGACGGCCTTCCTGCTGGTGTCGAGTCCGCCGGTAGCTCCGTGGGAGACGACGCCAAAGTACGACAGCGTGTTGTCTAGTCCGCCAACACATACGAGCGAGCCCAGTTCAGGGAGGCGATGAAGTTCGTCGCTTTCAGCGAGGAATCCAGTCGTGCTTGTTTCCACGACTTCACCGAGTCGACTGCGGCGGAGGAGGTTAGACGAAGCGACCACGCTTACTTCCGTCCTTCCCTGTGCGTGTGACAACGATTCCCTGGCGGGCGAGTTGTCGTTCGACGGTTTCTTCGACGAGACGTCGGTCCGACATGCTGAGAACTGCCTGCTCGTGTGCCTCCTGAAGGGCGACTGGGTAACCACGTCCCAGTTGGGATTGGTCCCAGCAGAGTGCATGCACACGATCGACAAGTTCCGGATCGTCGGCGACCCAACGCGGTATCTCCAGCCGAGCGATCTCTCGACCAGTGTTGACGTAAAAGAAGCAAATGCGGAGATCAGCGCCGTACTTATCGAGAATACTCGAGTCGCTTTCAAAGATCTGCGATCGTTCACCAGGGCAGAGTGCCGCGATCTCGGTCAACAGATACCGGTCCGGCACAACAGGCAGGATGTCGCAGGCCGGCGTGTGCTGTTCGGTCATCGTTCGTCGCCAGCAATCGTTGCAGTCGACACGACCGGACCGCGCCGGGTAATCGCAGATGGCGACTCGCATCGTGTTCATCAGGTCAGCCGCGTTTGGTGCGGAGATGTATCCAGCAACGGGTTGACGACGATTCTTGAATATGCGCAGTGCATCAAGGAAACCAGGGAGTATATCGTCGGTGATCGCCGGGTCGAGCGAAACGAGCGACCAGAGGATAAGCGTGCCGTCCACGAGTGCCACGGACGGTAGCGGCTCGCCTTCGAGAAGTTCAACAGCCGCGAGCAGTTCGTCAGTCGCCCGTCGCAAGCCGAGGATGACTTCGTTGACCGGCATTCGCCGGGCACCACTATTGATCCAGAGGTCTTCGTCATCGAATCGCATGTCGGGATCGGCAGACATGTCGGCAAACGGGTCAGACCCGTAGCGGATGTACACCTTGCCGATGTTCGTCAGGTAGAAGCGTGCAGGGCTGTGACGATCCGGGAGAATCATCGATCCGTCGGTCGCGACGACTGCATACGATTCAGGGACGGCGGGCAGCGGAAATCTGGCACGATAATCTGCTGGTTGCCGCGCGAGCAGGAAACTTGTGCTCGCTTGGTCGACGCGGTCGTTAACGTCGTCGCTGTCCAACGTCTCCCAGAGATTTCGCAACTCATCAAAACGGTGTCGATCGTGTGCCGGATCGACGGTCCCAACAAGTTCGTTGATCCTCGTGACAACGCGGGAGAGGTCGAGCGTCACTCGAACGCGACACTATCAACTGACGACGGACCGCGCTCGATGCGTGCGACCCATTCATCAGGGTTTCGCAGTTCGTCCATTGTTGGCAACATCTCCGGCCCCTCCCAAACGCGATGGGCGAAGCGATCCCCGCGTAGTCGGACAACGGCATTGATGAACGATTCACCGAGCCGGTATTGCTCCATCTTCATGTCGAGGCCGGTGAGTTTGATGAAGAACTGTTCGGCAGGTGACTTGTGTCGCTGCCGTTGTTCGAAGCGACGCGCGATCTGATCGTAGTCGGGCATCAGGTCGCGCCCGACGGCGTTCATGATGTAGTTTGAATAGCCTTCGATCACAGCCATCGTTGCCTGCATCCTGCTGAACAGCCGCCGCTGGTCGGGTGTCATGACCATTTCGATCCAGGCAGAGCCGTCTACGGTATTGTTGCTCCGTGCTCGATCCCAGAATGCCTTTAGACCGCTCAACCCTCGCTTGAGGTACTCAATGTCTTCGGTCAGAAAGGTGAAGTATTCCTGGATCATGTTGTTCATGTGTTCCCGGACCCACGGGTAGGCTTCGAACTCAAATGCATGCGTCGTTTCGTGGAGCGCTAGCCAGAGTCTGAACTGGTCAGACGGGATGCCGAGTGTTCGTTCCGTATTGCGAATGTTCGGCTGGACGAAATACGCCTTTCCCGTCGTCTCGATTGGTTCGCGACCCAGGAGTGCCAAGTCGTATTGCCCTAGAACACGACGCGCGAGGTAGCCAACGAGTAAACCGAGTTCGGCGCTGACGATGGTTCGGTTGAGCCCGCTCCAGACGGCGTTAGCGGCGCGTGGTGAGTTCGGACTGTTGAAAATGTCCAAACGCTCCAGCGGCTCGAACATCCGTTGGAAACCGTGGATGTTGGCGTGGATCCAGTCGACACGATCAAACGCGTACACCTCGTCGAGCGGACGAGGGAGGGAAACGCCGCTATGGGCCGAGACGAGTGGGATTGTCCGCTGAACGAGATCGTAGTACTCGCGGTCCAGACGACTCCGCTCTCCAGCGGTGAGCGCGACATCACGGTTCATCGATACCGCAACTGACCGCGCCCGGTCCCAGTCGATGAGACCCTCTTTCGATGACGTACTGGGTGACCAACCTTGCGCGCGGCGTCCGGCCCAGACACCGACGGCCGCGCCTGTCAACAATCCCAGCCCAAGCAGGCGAGGATCGACTTTGGATTTCGAAGCCATTCGTGGTCCTTTCGGGACCGGTCAGCAATCAGGTATCAGGTTCCGGTGCCAACCAGTGTCACATTGCTCGCTGGTGCGTACGTGCTGACGAAGTTTCGATCTTCGATGATCTGGCCGTCTTTACGGACGACGCGATGGATTGTTGCATCGAAGCCGTCTTCGGCGTGTTCGACGAAGACGCTCTGCCCCGCCGGAAGTTGGTCGGTTTTTTCGTAGACCATCTCCTGGCTGGCTTTCCGGTGGTTTGCGATGACTGGCTGGTCAATCGTCACTTCCCAGCCCGGATCGGTCCCCCAGAGTTCGAAGTGCACATTCGTTCCGTCAGTCCACGACTTGATCGCGAGCCATTCATTGGTCGTGTTCTTGAACTGGAAGTCGAGACCGTACTGATCGTCCACGGTCGCGTCGAGGCCCGTCATGCCGCTTGGAGCCTGACCATAGCGAGGAATCCAGTAAAGATGCCAACTCCGCTCTTCGATTTGCATTCCAGCCCGGAATACCGATTGAAACACCGTAGTCGCGACCTGGCAGATGCCGCCGCCAACAGACGGGATTGTGGAGATCGATCCATTACTCGTCGCGACGATACCGTAGCCGGTGCGATAGCCGTTGTCATAGGTGACCGCGCCAACCGCCTCATTGAACGAGAACACCGCACCCGGAGCGACCATTGCCCCATTGGCTCGCTCAGTGGCGAGTTCGACGTTGTGAAGTCGGTTCGCGACGGAACTCCCGTATTCGGTCCATGATTCAGCGAGCTTCCCTCGGATGTAGACGACGCCAGCCATATCGGCGGTGACCGACGGCTTGACATCCTTCGTCGCGATCGCGACTGATTCAGTACCGTCGTTGAGTGCGGTTTGGATGCGTTCTGATGTCACCGCGACATCGAGCTCCCGGCCCATTTGTTCTGGGGAGCGAACAGTAACCTGATCGTTGATCCAGCGGAACTCGGCATTCATTCCATCAACTTTGACGGTGTTTGCGACGAGCGCAAGCGACTTTCGCATTTCCTCTTCATCAAATGAGATGGAGATATTGGGGTTTCGATTCGCGTTCACGTCGAAACGAATCGCTCCAGCGAGTTTGGCCTGGTCAAGGGTCGCTGTCCCGCCATCCCACGTCAGCGTAATCGGCTTTGACGTCAGACGCTGCGCCTCAGCGCTCGCCGCGCCGACCTCGTCGTTTGTGATGTTGGGCTTGACTGGCGTGGTGATCAGCTCGACCTGTGACGCGTCGCTGCGCAACGCCTCGATTGCCGCAGCGATCGACGTGTCCACGTCCAGTTTCTGTCCATCGGCTGCTGGTTGAAGGATGAATTGCCCACCACTATTCGAGACGGAGGCATCGACCCCTGGACGGAACACATCACTCTCGAGTAGTCGGATGTACGCTGCAAACGCAGTTTCGTTGAACTGGACAGAGACGGTGTCGCCGGTATTGACAGTCACGAGTTTCATCAGGTCTTCAGATGAGATAGCCCAGACGGACCCGTCAAGACTCAGATGAAACGATTCTCCCGCAAGGACGTTCACCTCATCAACGACTGGCTGTAATTGGGACGCAGTAACCGCCTGATCGAGTTGGATTGTCGCAATCTCGATCGGATCGTTTGACATCGATTCGACGCGTGCCTGGAATCGCTTGAACGTCTCACCGACGTCTACGGCGAGGCCATTCGAACCCTCGTCAATCGAAACGCCACCATCCGGTTTGAGAATCAACTTGGCATCAATCGGCGCCGCGGCGATGTTCGCCGCATTAGCGGTCATGTAGGTGGCGAATGCTTCACGATCGACGGAGACGACCGGCTCTACTGTCACCCCGCCTGACATTGCATCGAGCCACCGGCGCGATTCTCGCCAGATCGTGTTTTCCCTCCCGAATGCGTACGCCTTCTCGGCGGTCGCCTCGGAGTCAATTGTCACACCTAGTTCAGCCGGGGTTGGTTTCAACGTCGTCTTTTCATAGGCTAGCGGAATCGGTCGGTCGTAAAATGTGCTGAAGCGTTCTTCGAGCGCTACTTCAGCTTCGGAAACCGTCTTGCCGCCCAGGTCGATACCACCTGCGCTGGTCCCGGTAAATATGGTGTTTGCGTGGACAACCTGCCCATACGCGAGGAGCGCTCCGGCTCCGAGAATGATGACGACCGAAACGACGGCTGCGGTCAAGAGGAGTCCTGTCGCGATTCGCCGCGTGACTGAATCCTGCCGAGTTGGGCGCTGTCGCTGGAGCATGGCACTAGGTGGACGTTTTGATATTACTGACATTGATTTCCGATATTGCCTTCCTGCGCGTCGTATGCGACGTATAGGTAACGAAAGTATGCCAGTTACCAGTCGCTCATTGTGTACGTACAGTTTACGCAGCGATTGATTGTTGCGCTAATTGCCCGTCGGCCTGGCCAGTTGGCGCGTCAGTGCACGCAACTCAAGCAGTTTCCGAGGCGTTACCGCTGGTTGAATCCATTCGTCAATCGAAGCGAAGTCAACGGTCGTTCTTGATTGAATTGCCTCTCGTTCAAGCAATCGGAAAGGCATTCCGATTATTCCTGATGCTCTGCCTCGTAACGACGCTGGATCGAGCGTGATCGTTCCATGACCGGCAGCAAGCATATCGAAGGCCAGAATTGCCGCACGGTCGCGACGCCAGATTTCGGACGGCAAGCAGCGTGCCAGTGTCCAGATTCGGTTTCGCGCAAGGAGTCGCCTCTTGAATGGTGAACCTTCACCCGACGAGGCGGAATAGTCGTGAGACGCTACTGCCGCCTGCGCCTGGACAGAATTCCACCCTCGGAGGCGAAGTCGCCAGGCTAGGTCGACATCTTCAAGGTACAGGAAGAACGCATCGCACATTCCTCCGACGTCTCGAAACGCTGAAAGGCGATAGGCTGCGGCACCACCACTGGCACCGAAGATCGGCCGAATCGTTGGGCAGTCTCGATCCAGTCTTTCGCCAAGTTTTGCATCGAGTGCGACACCATTCCGGTGGATACTGATTCCGGCTGACGCAATGGTCGATGGGTCTGACGAAAAAACCAGGGTACCGCCGACTGAACCGATCGACAGATCGTCAATCAACGGTTGGATGAGCCCGTCGA
Organism: Thermomicrobiales bacterium; assembly: GCA_041751795.1. Classification (GTDB taxonomy): domain Bacteria; phylum Chloroflexota; class Chloroflexia; order Thermomicrobiales; family CFX8; genus JBBECJ01. The sequence goes on along the minus strand of JBGSWU010000123.1, from coordinate 9,534 downwards.
TGAAGCCCGGTTCCGGGAGCGTGTCCGGGTTCAGTGTGATCATGACACCATTGTGATCAATTCGAGCCGCGGCAATGTTGACGGCTCGTGCGAAACCGACGTTTCGACGAAGCGGTAGCAGGCGAATTCGAGGAAACGTTGTATAGATCGTACGGATGGACCCATCAGTTGATGCGTTATCGACGATCAGGATGCTGGACTGGTCGATAAGGGCTGAAAGAGCATCGAGGCACCGTAGAATCGTGTGCCCGCCGTTGAAATTGACGATGACGACGGTTACAGGAGTCATTGTGGGACGGTATTGCTGCGCGATGCTGCCACGAAACGAACGATGTTTTGAATGATCTGGTCATGCTCGGCAATTGACGACAGCGTTACGCGTTCGTCTTTGATCGCCGGATCACGCCAGACAGTTGAGAATCCGAGAGTTGGAATCAACACTGTGTCGAGGAGCCCTGCGGGCGAATTTCCGGCTGCTATCGGGATGACAGTCGCGATGCGATCCAATTCGTTTGCGTCGAATGATGACGACTTTGCCGCCGCACGAATTAGCAGCGTTTCCACGTTGGCAGTCGGAATGGCGTCGAGAGCGAATCGTGAAATCGCACGCTGGATCGCCGCTGCATCCTGTCCCGGCATGATACGGGCTTCTACGATTGCTGATGCTCGATTCGCGAGATACGGTCCGTTTCCATCGATCTGGACGTTTCGCACGGTGATCGACGGCGTGATGAACGAACCTAGCGTGAGATGAAGCGGAGATAACCCGTTCTCGGACGGTGGAGTACCTCGATTGACCCAGGCACCAACCGACGAGGCAACCTGCTGGAGAGCGGCGAGTTCCTCGTCTTTCGGCGTGATAACACCTTCGTAGAAATCGGGAATCAGGACCTCTCCGTCCGGGGATTTTGTCGCGGCAATCAACGAAGCCAGTTGATGTCCGACATCCGTTCTGACGCCTCCATATACGCGTTCAATTGGATTTTCGTCGTCAGAAATGGTGATTCGCATTGCAACTAGGCCAGACGCTGCGACATACAATGCGGGTGCGGGAATCGGCAAGTCGGCGACCTCATAGACTGCGGCATCGAAGTTCCAATCGACGCTGTCGAACCAGTGCGCGAATGCTCGCGAACCCTCGTGACGATCGGTTTCAACGACGAGTGTGACCAACTCAGCAATCGAGTCGTTTCCAAGCACAGCGCCAATCGCAGACAAGACCGCCGCTTTGCGGGTGATCCCTGGGGCAATGACGACATCTCCATCCATCGCTGGTGGCCCGAAGGTCGCAGATTGCGCCAGCGGATGGGGATCGTCCAGATGCGTAATCAGGAGAATCGGTCCGGTGCCGGCAACCAACATCGGCATCGTTCCGGGTACCTGGAAAATCTCGGTTTGAATGCCGCGGCGCTGAAGGATGTCCCAGACGAGTTGGAGCGCTCGGGCAGTGGATTTCGGTTCGAGGACGCGGGGTGAATGGGAACCTAGCAACCGGATCGCGCGGCGAATTGCCGTTAAGTCCCAAACGTGGTCGGAGTTGCCTGACATCACCCTGCCATTGCTGCGTTGAGTTCAGACCGCATGTCGCTCGGTTCCGATGTACAGCCAGTCATCGTACGGACAGTGTACCCGAACCATGTGGAATCAGAACGGCTGCGTTGACCGCATCTCCGTCTAGTGGTAGAAGGCAGTCTGCGTATCTGCGATGGCAGCGCGCTGGTGAGCAATGACTCAAATTGGGGAGGAACGAACAATGGCGACGACTGTTGTCGCGACTGACAAGGCACCGGGAGCAATTGGCCCGTATTCTCAGGCGATAAAGGTTGCAAACCTCGTATTCACAGCTGGACAGATTCCACTCGACCCTGCTACTGGCAAACTAGTCGATGGCGACATTTCCGCCCAGACTGAGCGAGTCATGCAGAACTTGATGGCTGTTCTCGAGGCGTCGAACTCGTCGCTGGACCGCGTTGTGAAGACAACGTGCTTCCTGGCTGATCTCGATGACTTTGCAGCGTTCAACGAAGTCTATGGTCGCTACTTTTCGGAGAACAAGCCAGCACGCTCAACCGTGCAGGCGGCTCGGCTGCCAGCCGGGGCCAGCGTCGAGGTCGAGTGTGTTGCGGAGTGCAGTTAGTCACGTCGTCTGACGGCGAGGGGCGAGGCAGGTAATGGCAGATCCGGCATCGTGGATTGACGAGGTTTCGTCTGAGACGGCGATGAACCACACGCGTGAGATCGCACGCTGGGTGCGCCTCTCTGGCACGAAAGACGAGCGGAACGCGTTTGACTATATCGACAAGGTGCTTCGCGGCTACGGCCTGACAACGACGATTCACGAGCCGACCTGCCTCGTCAGTTTGCCGCTTTCGGGCGCGCTGGAGGTTGACGGTGAGCGAGTCGAACCATGCATCACGCATTCTTTCTCGATCTCGACGCCGGACAGCGGCCTTGCTGGCGAGCTTGTGTACGCAGGTCGTGGAACCGCACTCGAACTGGCTGCGGCTGGAGCAACGGGCAAGATCGCATTGACGGACGGTCTGGCGACGCCGAACAAGGCTCACGCTGCGACCGAAGCTGGAGTCCTGGCGGTTGTCAACATTTCTGGAGATCATATTCACGAGATGATCGTCTCACCGATCTGGGGCTCTCCGACGCCAGATCGCCTGGCGATGGTCCCAAACGTTGTCATGCTGTCGATCGACACTGCTGCCGGGAAGAAACTGAAGGCCCGACTCGACGATGGCAGAACTCGAGCGCGCGTGTTTGCGTCAGTCGATACCGGCTGGAGACCAATTCCACAGCTGGTGGCTGATCTCGACGTGGATGGTCGCGACTACGCTTTGTTCAGTGGTCACGTCGATTCGTGGCATTACGGAGCGATGGATAACGCCTCCGCGAACGCGACGATGATCGAGACTGCCCGAATCCTTGCCGAGCATCGATCGGAACTGTCCCGAGGTGTGAGGTTCGCATTCTGGTCCGGTCACTCGCACGCACGCTATGCCGGGTCGACCTGGTTCGCGGACCGATACTGGTTCGATCTGCGAGAGCGATGTATCGCGCACGTGAATGTCGATTCAACTGGAGCTGTCGGCGCGACGTTGCTGACTGGTGCGAACACGATGGCGGAAGCCTATCCGCTTGCTCGTGACATCATCGGCAAGCAGACCGACCAGCAGCTCGAATACCGCAGGTTCGGGCGCGCCGGAGACCAATCGTTCTGGGGTGTTGGTTTGTCGTCTTTCTTCATGTCGCTATCAGAGCAGGGTGCCGATAACGAGATGACGGCCGACCAGGCGTTTCTGTTCGGGGGTGCGAAGGCTGGTGGCGGTCTCGGCTGGTTCTGGCACACGACCGAGGACACGATTGACAAAGTGGACCCCGACAACCTCGCGCGCGACATTCGTGTGTACGTCGAGACAGTCGGGCGACTTGTTACTGATCCCATCGTGCCCCTCGATGTCCGTGGTCCAATCGACGAAATGCTCGCAGCGATCGACGAGGTCGAACCGCTATGGGCTGATCAGCCAGCCAAGCGACAGGACGATTTGTGCGACTTCGAGGAATTGCGCGAAGAACTGAAAGCGGCACGGAGGGCCGCCGATAAGGTTATGGCGCGTGTGTCCAGCAACCCGTCTGATGCAGAAGCGCCACGACTTTCGGCAGCGATCGTCAGCGCGTGCAAGGCGTTGGTGCCGGTTCAGTACACAATGGCTGGCGAGTTTGAACATGATCTGGCGTTCGACGTTCCGGCGATGGCTGGATTACGACCCTCGAAACCTCTCGTCGCGATGTCTGACGATGAACTCTGGGGAGCGACGCATCGTTTACGTCGGGAGCTGAATCGCGTACGTGCGGGAGTCCGTTCCGCGACTGCGTTTTTGCATCCGGTGACCTCGTGACGGTGGGCAACTCCGGACGTCGGCATGCGTCCGGAAGTTGCCTTTTCATGGTACACTGAAACCGATCAGGGCGCGTAGCTCAGTTGGTTAGAGCGCACGGTTCACATCCGTGAGGCCACTGGTTCGAGTCCAGTCGTGCCCACTGCGGCGGCCACATTTTGTGGCCGTTTGTCGCATGCGTCGTATTCCTCCAGTGGAGGATGCGGAGAGTGAGACGAAGATGGCAATCCAAGGTCGAATTCAGTTGACACCCGACGGAAAGCGCGAGCTGGAGCGCGAACGCGATTTGCTGCGGGAAGTCAAGCGGCCCGAGCAGCTGGCTCGAATTCAGGATCTCAGTTCTGAAGGCGACGTCTCGGATAACAGCGAGTACGAAGACGTCAAGGAAGAACTCGTCATCATCGAGGCGCGAATTCGCGACATCGAGAATATTCTGCAGGACGCGGAGATCGTCGAGTCGCACGACTCAGGTGGTGTTGTTTCGTTCGGATCAACCGTAACGATCCTCGAAAACGAAGAGATTGAAGAAGTCTGGACTATCGTCGGGCCGCAGGAGGCAAATCCGCGACTCGGGAAGATCTCAAATGTCTCGCCAGTCGGCTCAGCGTTGCTCGGTAAACGGATCGGCGACAACGTTACTGTCGATACGCCAGGTGGCGCGACTGTTTTCACGATCAAAGATGTGACGTAACATCTCACACGAGAGCCGTGTAAACAATGACCGCGGGCGCCGGTAACGGCCCCGCGGTTTCTCTTTTCGAGTGCGATGTTTGGCAAATGGAGACATGTCGATGGAATTGAACGAGCAGCAGCAGGTCCGATTGGCAAAGGTCCAGGGGATGCGAGAGACGGGCGTCGAACCGTACCCTCCGCGGACCAATCGAAGCCATACGTCGATGGACGCGTTGGCACGGTTCGCGGAACTGGAACCGCAGCTTGAAACCGGAAAGGATGACCAGCCGGTCACCGTTGTTGGTCGGGTCGTTTCATTTCGAGATATGGGAAAGTCGACCTTTGCCCATGTCGAGGATGGTCACGGGCGCATCCAGTTGTATTTTCGCGCGAATGTGATCGGCGCAGAGTCGTACGAGTCGGTGACTCGAAACATCGATCTTGGCGATTTTGTTCAGGCGACGGGGTTCCTGTTCCGAACGAGGACGGGAGAAGTGTCGGTAGAAGTCGGCGAGTGGGTGATGCTGTCGAAGGCGGTGACGCCGCCGCCGGAAAAGTGGCATGGCCTGACGGATGTTGAGCAACGGTACCGGCAACGGTACGCAGACCTGATGTCCAACCCTGAAGCGCGGCAGATCTTTGTCACCCGAGCGAAAATCATCAGCGGACTTCGCCGATATCTGGACGGTGAAGGGTTTCTCGAAGTCGAGACGCCGACACTCCAGCCGGTTTACGGTGGGGCGGCAGCACGCCCGTTTATGACCCATCACAACGCACTCGACCAGACGCTCTACCTTCGGATCGCTGACGAGTTGTACTTAAAGAGACTGATTGTTGGCGGCTACGAGCGGGTGTATGAAATTTGTAAGGACTTCCGCAACGAGGGTGTCGATACACGACATAATCCAGAGTTCACCCAGCTAGAGTTCTACATGGCCTACGCGGATTACAACGACGTCATGGAGTTGGCGGAGCAAATGCTCTCGACGGTGGCGCAGCAGGCGCTCGGAACAACTATCATCTCCTGGGAAGGGAATGAGATCGATCTCAGCCCGCCGTGGAGGCGGTTATCGATGGCTGAGGCGGTGTTCGAGGCCACAGGTATTGATTACGAGAAAGTGCGTGATCAGCAGGAGCTCTACCGGTTGGCAAAGGCGGCCGGTGCGGATGTTGCGCCGAACACTGTCTGGCCGAGAATCGTAGATGAACTCATGAAGACATTTGTACGTCCAAAGCTCATCCAGCCGACGTTCCTGATCGATTACCCGGTCGAACTTTCGCCGCTGGCGAAGCGCAGCCCTGACCGTGCGGGAACTGTAGAGCGGTTCCAGGTAATGATTGGCGGCGTCGAACTTGGTAACGCGTATACCGAACTGAACGACCCGATGGATCAACTGGACCGTTTCCTCGAGCAGGCGAAGGATCGAAAAGCCGGGGACGAGGATGCGATGCCGATTGACGTGGACTACGTCCAGGCTCTGATGTACGGCATGCCGCCGACAGGTGGGTATGGGATGGGAATTGACCGATTCACAATGCTGCTGACCGATCAGCAGTCGATTCGTGAAGTCATTCTGTTTCCAGCGATGCGGTCAAGACATGACGGTCAGGTGCACGATGTCAACTCTGACGAGGGAGTAGTGGAACAATCGGCAACCTGATCCTGATCAATCTCGTCAAAGTATGCCGGCAGCCTCCGCCGCGATTCGGATGTCATTGACGAGTTGGTGACGGACCGCCGCCTGACTGCCCGGATCGATAGTGGCGAGGCGCATGACGTAAGCAGGCTGAATCGTTGCGATACCAAGACGATTGTTGCCAAGCGGAAGCAGTTGTCCGTGCTGCTCCTTAAGCAGGAAGTCCGGCCCGATAATGTGGCGGGCCGCTGGCGCACCGATCGCGAGAATCACGGTGGGATCGACGAAGCGAAGTTCAAGATCGAGCCAGGCTCGGCACGCCTTTGCTTCTCCAGCTCGCACGGGGCGATTCTCCATTCTTCCGTTCTTGACCTTGCCGTCGAAGCAGCGGACGAGGTTGGTGATCCAGATATCCCGGCAATGGAGCCCAATTTCGCCGAAGATCTGGTCGAGTAGTCTTCCGGCTGGACCGGTGAATGGTTTGCCAGTCGAATCGTCGGTGGAACTTGGTGCTTCGCCGACGAGCATCAAGGAAGCCTTCGGGTTGCCGAGGCCGAAAACGGCCTGGTCCCGCGTCGTGGAGCGAGCGCACGCACGACATTGTTCGACGGCGAGGCGCGCGGATTCAAGAGTCGGGTACAACGGTAGTTCCAGCATTTGTTCTCCTTCTCTGGAAGCCTCGCAGCGACGTCTAGAATAATGTCTGTGAAATCCTCAACGATCGGTATCGCCTATGCTATACTCGCCAGCGAACTCGCCGACCGAACCAGTTGACATGGAGTCGGTCAGAGCGAGCGACAGAGCCCCGGTCTCAGCGGCAAACCGGCATCTCTCACTTCATTCTGTTGCCTCCGGCTAACTGGAATCGGGTACTATTTGACGGCGTGGTCTCGATCACGATCATCATCCTTCCATGCGCCGGCGAAATGCGATAGATATGGTTTGCCGCGAGGGTAGTCGCCGGAACCAGGCGATGTGAGACGAGGGGGACGATGCGACGAGAGCAAACGATTGCCGATCGAGTCACAAGCAGCGCCTTGTGGCGGTCGATCGTCCGGCATGGTTACCCTGACACGCAACGCAATCAGGCGCTGATCGTTGCGTCTAACGTCTTCCTTCACCTGCACCCAGTCAAGATCAAACGGTACGCGACGAAGGTGACCTACACCTTTTGTCTGGGTGGTTTGTCGTTCTTCATGTTCCTGATCCTCGTCATGACCGGCGTCATGTTGATGTTCTATTACGTTCCGGCGACCGATCAGGCCTACCGGAATATGCAGGACATTGAAGCGTCCGTCACCTTCGGACAGTTGATGCGGAACATGCATCGCTATGCCGCACACGGGATGGTGATCGCTGTCTTCCTCCACATGTGCCGCGTGTTCTACACAGGCTCTTACAAGCCGCCGCGCGAGTTCAACTGGGTCGTCGGCGTCATCCTGCTCTTTCTGACGTTCCTGCTGTCCTTCACTGGCTATCTGCTACCGTGGGACCAGTTGGCGTTTTGGGCGATTACGGTCGGTACGACAATGGCGGAGGCTGCGCCGCTGGTTGGGCCAAAGGTTCGCTTCCTTCTCGTCGGTGACATCGAAATCGGTCAGAGCACACTGATCCGGTTCTATACTTTGCATGTGATCTTCCTGCCGTTGGCAGCGGCGCTGATGATGGCGGTCCACTTCTGGCGAATCCGCAAGGACGGTGGCATCTCGGGTCCGCTGTAAAGCGGCAACCTTGGCGGAACGTGTGATGCTGGGCGAAAGAAGGTAGACCAGTGGCAGAAGCAATTCAACGACCAGCCGGTGGTGTTCAGACCGGCAGTATCAGTGAAGAAAAGCGGCAGCGGCTACTCGAACTCGTACGTGGCCGAACTGCAGCACGTCCGACCGACCTGGCCGAAGATGAAGTGATGGTCTGGCCGACGCTCGTCGTCGTGGAGGCTTTGAGCGCCGTCATCTTCCTTTTCCTGCTGTTAATTGCGTCGATCCTGATCAACCCGCCATTGGTCGAGGTCGCGAACTCCACCGTCACGCCGAACCCGTCTAAGGCGCCGTGGTACTTCTTGAACCTTCAGGAACTGCTGTTGCACATGCACCCGTCTCTGGCGGGAGTGATCGTGCCATCCGTTGCGCTTGGCTTGATAGCAGCGATTCCGTACATCGATCGATCGCCACTCGGAGTCGGGATTCTCTTCACTTCCGACAAAGGAAAGGCGATTACGATCTTCTCCGCGATCTTCACCACGATCGCGCTCGTTGGGCTGGTACTGTTTGACCAGTATGTTGGTGTGACGAAGAGCCTGTCCGGGAAGGTCGACCCGCTGATCTACGAACAGATCATCCCGGTCGCGATCATGATCGGCTTCTCGGTACTGCTTGCCGGATTCGTGTCGTTTCGTTACAAGCCGACGCGTCGCGAGTTGATCATGTCGCTCTTTACCGGTTTTGTCACTGCGTATTTCGTTCTCACGATTGTCGGCACCTTCTTCCGGGGATACGGTATGGAACTGCAGTTGTACTGGCCGTGGGAGAATCTGCACGCTGGCGAGCACTAAGTTGTTACGCGGTCAGTCATGACCGGAGCGGACGTTGTCCGCGTGAGTTGAGATTGAGGGAGTTCAATGTTCGCGCTGGCTAGGACGTTAGTGGGATTACTCCTGGCGTCTATCATTAGCAGACTCGTCGTCATTTTGGGTCGGTTTCATCAGTTGACCCCTCAACGACTTGTTTCACGAAGGTCGTTCCTCCGAAATGCCGTGCTCGGCTCGGTCGGTGTGTCGCTGATGGGCGCCGTCGGTGGATTCGTCACGTTCTTCTGGAACAACAAGACTGGCGCATTTGGTGGAGAGATCCCGGTTCCTCTCGATTTGGTTCCCGCAGTCGGTGAGGCCCCGTATCGGAATCAGGGTGGCAAGTTCTACATCATCAACAATGAAGACGGTGCCCTGGCAATTTACTGGAAGTGTGTTCACCTGGGATGCACGGTGCCGTGGAATGATGAGAACGACCAGTTCATTTGTCCATGCCACGGATCAGTTTACAATCGCGTAGGTGAGCGCGTCGCCGGTCCTGCGCCGCGACCAATGGACCTGTTCCCGATGACGATCGATGGGAACAACATCATCGTCAACACTGACCCCGAGGGAGCGATCGTCCGCTCGTCATACGATACATCGCAGGCGCTGAAGCTGACGTAATAGAGGCTTACTGGTCCGATCCGCGATCGGATCAACATGAACCGGTGAAGTTGCCCCAGGGGCTGTAGACGTTCGACGTATGGGTTGATAGGAAGAGACGAGGGCGAGTGGGAGCGTCGCAAAAACT
>JBGSWU010000122.1:0-11180 GCA_041751795.1 Thermomicrobiales bacterium | reverse complement strand
GACACTCTTCGAATATGGAATCGAACAGGCCGTCGATGGCGGACTTCCACCACTGCTGCGGAAATTCACCGGCGCGATGCCGTACCTGCAGCTGATCGCACGATCCAACGCCATTCCCGACCCGTTTGACGAGCGTGTCGTCGAGGCGTACTGGATTGGCAACGATCTGCTGGCAGGCGTTGAGGTGCGACAGTTGCACGACGCACTGGCTGAACGGTTCGGCAAGCAACTGACTGGCCGAACCCGTGAATGGGTGCTGGGAAAGGCACCAGCCGGAGCCAGACCGCACCATAACTTCCACGTCTTTGATGTCCACAGTCGAGTTGGCGAACTCGAGCACTCGCTGGAAACGATGGATCAGTGCCGGGTGAGTTGGGCCAAGGTCAATCGTGTCGAAGGAACGGAGTTGGTCGTCGCACGACAGCCGCTCGTTTTGTCCGACGGCAAACTCGCTCTCGGACCAGCGGCGACCGAACGGATCGTCCGGCAGGTTGATGGGCGTGGATTCGCGGACGCTGCGCAACCTGGTGACTGGGTATCGGTCCATTGGAGTTGGGTCTGCGAAGTGCTGACGCCGAAACAGCAGGCGAATCTTGCACGCTATACCGACGATCACCTGCGATTAGCTAACGAGACAATGTGAGCTCGATTCTCGATTCTTCTCGTTCAAAGTGGGTTGTGTCTGTGTTTATGTGAGTAGGGATCAACAATATGCGTGAAGCCTTCATCTCCAACGGCGTCGCCTACCACCATGGAATCGTCCAGCCCGGTGAGCCGCTGGAAGACTTCGAGATCATCGATCTCGACCATCTGGCCGACGTCAATCTGAATGCCTACGATCTCGTCATCGTCCCTCGCTCGTCTGATGGCGACGCACTGCGTGCGCGGCGTCACCAGTTTGCACGCTACCTCGACCACGGCGGCATCCTCGTCGCATTTGGTGAACTCTGGGCGAACTGGTTCCCAGGCTGTCAGTGGTCGGAGGAATGCGCGGAGGATATCCTCGAGCCGTTGATCGCGCAGGAACACCCGATCGTCGACGGCTTCGACTCCTCGACTCTCCACTGGCATCCGGCTCGCGATCGTTGGTGCTGCCACGGCCACATCACCGCTCCAAACGGCGCGGAAGTGCTCGTTCGCAATCAGCGCGGCGACCCCTGGCTCTACATCGATCGCGTCACGACCAACGGCGTTATCGTCGCTTCAACCAACCTCGATCCTGATACGCACACGTTCCACGGCAATCCGTTTGCTCGCCGGTTCTTGCACCAGCTGCTCGCGTTCGTGCGTGATGAGGCACGGAACGGACATCAACGCCGGGAGCGGTTAAGCACAAAGATCGCGGGACTGTATTCCGGTGTCCACTTTCAGCGCGCGTTCTACGCCGACGCCGAATTCACGAGCCAGTACGCAGTGCTGCCTGTCTGGGAGCTGGGCGCGACTGATTTGCACGAGTACGCAGCGCTCTGGATTCCGAGAGAAAGTAACCAGACGGTGCTGGTCCGCAACCGCGAAAAACTGGCCAGGTATTTGAGCGAAGGCGGAACGATAGTCTGCTTCGACGAAGTCAACCAACCCTGGCTTCCAGCAGGCACATGGGAACTACGACCGGCGAACCTCGACACACTCAGTGTCGCCAACCACCCGATGGTCGCGCACCTGACCCCTGATGACGTTCGCTGGCACTCGCATGGCGCCTATGACGCATATCCGAATGCGGAGATCCTGATTGACGATAGCCAGGGTGGCGTCATTCTCTTCCTCGACGAACGCAGTTTCCCCGGCAGGCTCCTCGCCGGGACACTCGATCCAGATTGCCACGCCGGGTTCGGGACGGAAACGACCCGACCACTCCTGCGCGCAATCGTGTCATGGGTGCTGGCAGACGTTCAGGTCCCAGCCGGGATGGGTTCGAAATAGCGTCGCACATCGCTATCGCGTGACTGAGCGACGAATGACCTCGGAATCAATGAACTCCCGGAGGGGCCATGACACCGGTCAGCAGGCGGCGTCTTTTGCAGTACGCAGGCACCGTCTCTATCTCGACACTACTGCCGGGACTGCTTGCTGCATGTAGCGGAAGCGATAGTCCGTCCGGCGATGCCAACAACGACGCGACCATTGAGCCAACCCAAGCGATTAGTTCCGTGACGCAATCCGACACCGTCGATCTCGTCCGTTTCGCCTGGGCTGACGTCAGCACTCCGACGCCGTTCAGGGTTTCAACGTCCGGACCCGGCGGAGCAGTGTTCCTTTCGCTCATATACGATTCACTGACATGGAAGGACGAGGAAGGCATCATCCCGTGGCTGGCAACCTGGTGGGAAACGAGCGACGACGGCCTGACCTATAGGTTTCAGATCACTGATGGCGCCAGTTGGCATGACGGACAGCCATTGACTCCAGAGGACGTCGCGTTCTCATTCACCTACTACGCATCCCATCCCTATAAGTGGATGACGACCGAGGTCGTCGAATCCAGCGAAGTTGACGACAGTGGGAACGTGCGATTCACGCTGACGCAGCCATACGCGCCGTTCCTCGAAGACATTGCGGGAATCGTCCCAATCGTCCCGATGCATATCTGGGCTGGAGTTGCCGACCCACTGACCTACGAAGGTGCTGATGGGTCAACGGGAAGCGGCCCGTACACACTGGCTGAGTACAATGCGACCGAGGCAGCATACCGGCTGAATGCCAACGACGCGTACTGGCGTGGCACACCGCGTGTCCGAGAATGGCGACAAATTAACGTCCCACCTGAAGCACGCGTGCTGGCCGTCCAGCAAGGCGATATCGATGTCTCGTTCACGCCGGACGCCTCAGTCGTTGAACTACTGGCGAACGATCGGCGCTTGTCGGTGCACGAAACTGCGCCGTTTTCGATTGTCCGGCTTGCCGTCAACACTCAACGGACGCCGCTCGACCGCAAGGAGGTGCGTCAGGCCATCGCCTACGCGCTCGACCGAACACTTATTGCGGAAACGATCACACGTGGCCCTGCAATTCGTGGAAGCGCGGGGGTCGTCCCACCGGAAACACCGTGGTTCAACCCGGACTTGCCAGCTTATGAGTTCGACCCTGAGCAGGCTCGTCAACTCCTCGCCGGAGAAAAGTACACGATCGAGGTGATCGCCGACGCCAACAACCGCGAACCGGAACTGATGACACCGATGCTGGCCAATGTCGGAATCACGCTGAATGTTCGACTCGTTGATACGGCAACACGCATCCAACTGCTTGACGAAGGCAACTTCCAGCTCGCGATAACGCAACACATCGGCGTCGGCGGCGATCCTGACTTTCTACGGCGTTGGTACGCCGGCGAAGAAGCCAACGCCTTCGCCAAGGGTTCGATCTTCGACAACCCAGAGTTCACTCGTATGGGAGAAGAAGAAGCCGCAACGCTCGACGCCAACGAACGACGCGAGATCATCTTCAGGATGCAGGAGATTCTGGCGGAGGAGTTGCCAACAATCGTCCTCTATCATCGCCGCTTCTACTGGGTCTACGATCCAGCAGTCTTCACACCGATGGATACATGGGGCGGTCTGATGAATGGAATCCCGCTTCCAAACAACAAACTGACGTTACTCTCGCCATAAGCGATGATTCAAGCTACTCACGCAGGTTGCGATCGGTGCCACATGCTGGTTCCAGTGTGAATCGCACGCAACTCGTCGGCTCTCTCGATCGCACTCTGCTGCTCTCCGATTGTCGTTGGGGTAGAACGATGGGATGCATGTGCGCGGCGATGTTGGGCGGCTGTTAGGACGCTACCTTCTTCTGGTTGTCGGTGTCGTGCTGCTCAACTTCTTTCTGCCTCGGATGCTGCCCGGCGACCCCCTCAACTTCAGTTCGGGCGAAGGCACAGACGCGGCAGTACCACTTTCGGAAACAGCGCGAGCACAGCTGCGGGAGTACTACGACCTGGACGACTCCCTTGGTCAACAACTGGAGAACTACCTTTCAGGACTCGCTGGCGGAGATCTGGGCTGGTCGATCGCTCGCTCTGCGCCGGTCTCCGATCTCATTATCGACCGATTACCGTGGACCCTGGCCCTGCTGATCGTTGCGGTGATCGTATCGTCACTGGTTGGGACAATGCTGGGGATGCTGGCTGGCTGGTTCCAGGGTCGGCTCGTCGACCGGCTGTTGATCTTCCTGACGACGATCTTCGCCGCGCTGCCGGAATTTCTGGTCGCCATCGGACTGCTGCTGGCGCTGGCAGTCGGTGTCGGCTGGTTTCCACTCTTTGGCGGGCAGACAGTCTTCGCTACCTACTCCGCTGGACCGGGTGGGACAATGCATCAAGTGCTCAACATTGTCTGGCATTTGACGCTGCCGGCAAGCGCGTTGGTCATCACTGGAACATCGGCGTTCGTCCTGCTGTCGCGCGATGTGACGATGCAACTCCGTCGTGAGCCATGGCTGGCTGTCGCACGAGCCAAGGGGCTACCGGAACGTCATATCGCTCGGCGACATGCCCTCCCGAACGTTGCCCTGCCACTGTTGACCTACTTCGGGCTACGACTCGGGGCCGTTTTCGGTGGCGCACTCGTCGTCGAGCGCGTCTTCAGCGTCCCCGGCCTTGGGCTGCTCACGTTTCAGGCGATCCGCGCGCGCGACTATCCTGTCTTGCAAGCCGTCTTCCTGCTATCGAGTCTCGGCGTGCTTGGCGTCAATCTGGTCGTCGAACTGGTGTACCTGAGTCTCGTCGCCCGCCGGGGAGGTTCGGCTTCCCGTGGCTGATCATCGAAGGATTCTGTTCTGGTTTGGATGCGGGTTGCTGGCCTGCCTTACGTTCGTCGCACTGGCCGCTCCTCAAATCGCGCCGCATGATCCTGCCGCGCCAACTGGCGTTCCATTCAGTCCCGCCAGCGCCGACCACCTGCTCGGAACCAACGATCTGGGACAGGATGTCCTGAGTCAATTGCTATACGGGACACGCTCCACGCTGCTGGTGGCCGCGACGGTCACCACGCTCTCAACCCTAATGAGTTGGCTCGTTGGGCTGGTGTCGGGATTCTTCCGATACGCTGAGGCTCCGCTGATGATGCTGACCGACCTGTTGATCGCGTTACCGAACATCCCGCTGTATGTGCTCGTCCTGACGCTTCTTGGACCAAGTAGGAGGAATCTGGTGGTCGTGCTGGCATTGCTCTCCTGGCCGGTCTTCGCCAGAATCGTCCGTAGCGTCGTGCTGGAAACGCGGTCGTCAGCCTACGTCGAGGCAGCAATTGCACTCGGCGCGACGCATCGGCACATCGCTTGGCGACACCTCTTGCCTGCAACTCTGGTGGTTCTGCCGTCGAAACTGGTGCTGACGGTCCGCTTTGCAGTCTTCGCGGAATCGACGCTCGCGTTTCTCGGACTTGCCAGCAGCGACGCACACAGTTGGGGGCGAATGCTGAACTTGGCCTTCACCGACCCGATGCTGTTTCTCCGTCCGGAATGGCCGTGGCTGGTACTGCCACCAACCATCGCTATCGTTCTGCTCCTCGTCGCGACCGCCTGGGTCAGCGACCTGTCCACGCCGTAAGCGAAACACCCTGACGGGCATCGCGCATGTGCGTCAGAACTCGCGCCAGCATTCCCAGGGAAACACCCCAGGCAATATGCACGGCGAGCATTAACGTATTTCGAGCAGGAGTCTGGTCGCGCCCAGCACCGTATACGTCAAACGCGGGCAACCAACCGAAATAGCTGCCGACCCAGACAATCAACCCGAACCCAACGCCCGTATATGACGTCGGTCGCGAGAAACGATCCGCGGCCATCACGTACATGCTGCCAGTGGCAGCCCCGAAGAAGAAGTGCAGCAGCCATGCAAGCGTTCGACGATCGCGTCGGTCGAATGCTCGTGGCCCGACCACCTTGTCGACGATATCGTCGGTCACCTGTTCGGGCGGTAAGGGGTATTGGTCCTCGACCGGCAACATCCGGTGCCAGACAAGCATCATAATCGTCATCGGAATCGTTGCAACGACTCCGGCAAGAGCACCGATCGACAGCCGGGTCCACATGGCAGCATCCCCAATCACGAGTCGACGGACCAGATCGGACGACCATCAGATCATGAGCAGACTGGTTCCTGGTGACATCATCTCGGTGCAAGACGTCATCGATGTCCCGCCGTCCTGAAGAGCAGGACGCGCGCCATGACTGCCGTTGGCATTCGCAGGCAGGGATCGCTAAAAGCATCTTGCATCTGAGGGCAAACTGAACTATGATAGGCGGTGGGTTAGCACTCTCGCTCGGCGAGTGCTAAATACATTACAGGGGACGCGGAACGGGAAATTACCCGCAGATAACCGCATCGTTTTTTGTACGAAGGAGGTTACCACAGGTGTCGACGAAGACTGCAACCAGTTTGACTCCACTCGGCGACCGCGTCGTCGTCAAGCCGATGGCACGCGAAGAAGTCACTCGCAGTGGCATCGTCCTGCCGGACACGGCCAAGGAAAAGCCACAGCGTGGTGAGGTCATTGCCATTGGCAAGGGCCGCATCAATGAGAAGGGCGATCGCGTCGAGATGGACGTGAAGAAGGGCGACTCCGTCCTCTTCGCCAAATACGCTGGCACTGAGTTCAAGCTCGACGACGATGAACTGCTGATTCTGTCCGAGAAGGACATTCTGGCTGTCATCACCGACTAATGTCCGGTTCACGGCATCGACGACAGATCGCCGATAACTGAGTATCAAGGGAGGAAATAAGCGTGGCTGCGAAGATTATTTCGTTCGACGAAGAAGCGCGTAGGTCGCTGAAAATTGGCATCGATACCCTCGCCAACGCTGTCAAGACGACCCTGGGGCCGAAGGGCCGCAACGTCGCACTCGACAAGAAGTTCGGCGCTCCGACCGTCACCCACGACGGCGTCACCGTCGCCAAGGAAATCGAACTCGAAGATCCGTTCCAGAACATGGGTGCGCAGCTTCTGAAGGAAGCCGCCACTAAGACCAACGACGTTGCCGGTGACGGCACGACAACGGCCACCGTTCTGGCGCAGGCGATCGTCCACGAGGGCATGCGCAACATCGCAGCGGGCGCGAACGCCATGCAACTCAAGCAGGGTGTCGAGCTTGGCGCGCAGCAGGCTGTAGCGGCGATCCGCGAGATGGCCAAGGAAGTCGGCGGCAAAGAAGACATCGCTCACGTCGCCACGATTTCGGCCGCTGACGAAGAGATCGGTAACCTGATCGCCGACGTCATGGAGAAGGTCGGACGCGACGGCGTTATCACCGTCGAAGAGTCTCGTGGTCTGCAGTTCGAGACCGAGTTCACCGAAGGTATGCAGATCGACCGCGGTTACATCTCCCCTTATTTCGTCACCAACACCGACCGCATGGAGTCTGTCCTCGACGACCCGATGATCCTCATCACTGACAAGAAGATCTCGGCTGTTTCTGACCTGCTGCCGGTCCTCGAGAAGGCCCTCCAGGTCACGAAGAGCATGGTCATCATCGCTGAGGATGTCGACGGCGAAGCACTGGCGACCCTGGTCGTCAACAAGCTGCGCGGCACGATCAACGTCCTGGCCGTCAAGGCCCCGGGCTTCGGCGATCGCCGCAAGGAAATGCTCCGCGACATCGCGATCCTGACCGGCGGTACCGTCATCTCCGAGGAAGTCGGACGCAAGCTCGAGAGCGCTGCCGTCACCGACCTCGGCCGTGCCCGCCGCATCGTTGCCACCAAGGACGACACGACGATCGTTGAGGGTAACGGCGACGAGAACGAGATCAAGGGCCGGATCGAGCAGATCAAGGCTCAGATCGAGTCGACAACCTCCGACTTCGACCGCGAGAAGCTCCAGGAGCGCATGGCCAAGCTGGCTGGCGGCGTTGCCGTCATCAAGGTTGGTGCCGCGACTGAGACCGAACTCAAGGAGAAGAAGCACCGCGTTGAGGACGCACTTTCGGCTGCCCGAGCGGGCGTCGAAGAGGGCATGGTCCCGGGTGGTGGCGTCGCGCTGATCCGCGCCTCAGAGGCTCTGGACGGCATGGTCGTCGAGGGTGATGTGCGCACTGGCGTGATGATCCTGAAGCGCGCTCTCGAAGAGCCGCTGCGCGGTATCGTCGAGAACGCTGGTCAGGACGGCGCGGTCGTCGTTTCGACGATTCGCCGCATGCAGACCGAGCAGAACAACGTCAACATCGGCTACGAAGTCATCCGCAACGAGTACGGCGATCTGTTCGAGTGGGGCATCATCGACCCAGCCAAGGTCACCCGCTCCGCGATCGAGAATGCTGCCTCGATTGCCGGCATGATCCTGACGACTGAGGCCCTCATCACCGAGAAGCCATCAGAGCAGCCAGCGATGCCGGCGATGCCGGGCGGCATGGACTACTAGTCCATCGCTAGCAGGCGGTCATCCGCCAGTGAAAACGAGCCGCTCCCAATGTGGAGCGGCTCGTTTTCGTTCGTCGAGTACATATCTCAGCGATTCGATTTGCAGCAATTGCCATTTCGTTCGCCTGGTCGCATCGTCGAGTTCGTTGTCGAACAGCGACAAAAGCCGTATCATTGCAGGTTGTTGCCCGGCGACGCCGCATCTACGTGCCCGGCCGTCGGTGATCTGAAACTGCACTCTGGGGAAAAGACAGGGAAGAGGGAACCACGATGGCCGGCGTATGTGAAGTCTGCGGCAAAACACTCTCATTCGGACACAATGTCAGCTTCTCGAAGAAGCGTACCAACCGGGTCTTCCGCCCAAATATCCAGAAGACGACCGTTTACACGAACGGCCGCGCCAAGTCACTGAACGCCTGCACGCGCTGCATCCGAACAATGTCCAAATTGCAGAAGTAGACGCGCCCATTCAGGAACCTACGAAAGCCGCGAGTGCCGATTAGCACTCGCGGCTTTCGCATGCGAAATTCCTCAGCGTAAGGGCGATCGTCGCAACGTCACCCTTGTTGGACCACACGAGTATCGGATAGGGCGAGGCTGCGGCCTTCGCCCCTATCCGAGGGGCTATGCGAAACGTTCCAGCGAGAGAAACCCAATGTCGTGCTTCGTTTCACCATCAGTGACAAGATCGCCAAGGATTTCGCCGATGGCGCTCGCGAACTTGAAGCCGTGACCGGAGAAGCCGCAGGCGATCGCGACATTCCTGTGCTCAGGATGCAGATCAACGATGAAGTGACTATCGGGCGTGTCGGTGTACATGCATGTCAGCGTTTCCTTGACCATCCCTGACGCGCCCGGCATGTAGCGGTCGAGGACCTCGCGGAGCATCTTGATCTCCGTAGCGTCAACGTCACGGCGAATCGTATCCGGTGTCGTCTGCTCACCGATGTCGTGGCGACCGATCTTCAGCCCACGTCCCGGAAAAATCGGGAACCCGTAATAATCCCCTTCGGGAACCTGGAACAGATAGACCGGGAAATTCTTCGCGCGGAAATTCTCCGGCTGATCGGGCCGGAAATGGACGTTGACAACCCGCCTGACGGATAACGGCAGGCCCAAATCGGCCATCACCTGCGACGCCCAGGGTCCTGCAGCGATGACCAGCCGATCAGCGTCGTACTCAGCCTTGTCCGTCTTCACGCGAACACCGGCGTCGCTGGCGCTCCACTCGCGGACCCCTTCCTCGAAGTGAAGTTCGGCGCCATGTCGTGAAGCGACATGGCAATGCGCCAACATGCAGCCTTCTGGCTTGAGATATCCCGCGTTTGGCTCATACACAGCGACGAGATCGTCGGTCAGTCGGAAGCCGGGAAAGCGTTCGGAGACCTCGACGGCGTTCAGATACTCGTAAGGCAGATCGTGCAGTTTGGCACTTGCGAGCGAGCCACGAACGAACTCCGAATCCGGCGTGCCGAAAACCAGCCCGCCGGTCGTCGTCAGCAGGAATCGCCCGGTTTCCTGCTCCAGTTCGCGCCAGAGCGTGTAGGCACGCTGGACGATTGGGACATACTCCGGCGCTTCAAAATAGGCTTCGCGGATGATGCGGCTCACGCCGTGCGACGAGCCGTGCTTGTGCTGGCGCTCATGAAGGTCAAACCCAAGCACCCGCTGGCCGCGCTTCGCCAGGCTGGCAGCCGCCGCGCTGCCCATCCCGCCAAGCCCCAGAACAATGACATCGTACGAAGACGAACCCACGGTCTCACTCCTGTCGCGCTCCAATTGCTGCTGCAAATGATATGGAAGGAACGCCGTCACGTCGAACACGCTAACGATTTCGCTGGCTGCGGCCTGCCTTACCCGATCAGGAGATACCGCGCATCGTCAGCATAGTCGTCCTCAACCCGAGCATCACGCCCGGTGGCCTCGCTCGCATATGCGACGGCTATCTCAGCCTGGGCAGGATCGATCTCGCCAACCCACAGACCGCCTGGAGCAAGCAGCGCCGCTGATTGACGCAGGAGCCTGCGATGAAGGTCGAACCCGTCTGGCCCCCCAAACAACGCGAGCTCCGGCTCGAGTCGGGTCGAGGGATGCCGCTGATCCGGTCGCAGATAGGGCAGGTTGGCAAGGATAATGTCGAATGGCGTATCGAACGAATCCAGAAGGTCGGACTCGACCAGCGTGACGCGATCGGTCAGTCGGAGTCGATCGCGGTTGATCGCTGCCACCTCAAGCGCAGCGGATGAAACATCGGTCGCGACGATCTGAACGTCATCGCGGCTCGACCCAAGTTCGTCCGCAAGGGCGAGCGCGATTGCGCCGGAGCCAGTTCCAACATCGACGACACGACGCGCACCGGGATTCAACCGCAGCCAGGCCAGCGCATATTCGACAAATCGCTCGGTTTCCGGACGCGGGATCAGCACACGTTCATCGACAAACAACTCGATATTGCGGAACCAGCGGAAACCGAGGATGTACGCGATCGGTTCGCCAGCCAGCCGACGGTTCACGAGCGCGTCGAAGCACTCACGCGCGTCAACTGCCAGCGGCTTGTCGTAGCGCAGGAAAAGTTGAACGCGTTCGATTCCGAGCACCTGACGTAGCAGCAGTTCGGCGTCGAGTTGCGGAGACTCGCTGACATCGTCATCTTCGAAACGTTGGATCGCGTCAGCGAGAGCGTCCCAATGGGGTCCTCGCTCTGATTCGACCTTACGGGTCACCCGTCACCTACGCGATCCCAGCCATCTGCAGCCGCTCGGCCTGGTCAACAGCCTGAAGCTCACGGATGAATGGGTCGATCGCGCCGTCCATCACGCCCGGCAGGTT
>JBGSWU010000121.1:0-4179 GCA_041751795.1 Thermomicrobiales bacterium | reverse complement strand
ATTGACTTGGCGACTCGGGCATTCCAGCGAGTCGCCAGGTCGAGCATCCGGCGTGTGCGGGTCGGATGAGCATCCTGCTCTACGAGATATCCGAGATCATGGATCGTGACAACGGAGCTGCGTGGGTGGATCAACGGGATGACGTGCGACGGGACGAACAACGCAGATGGTCGGTCGCGCCGCATCGCGCGAGACAGCCCGAGATGGGTCCAGAGGCGCCGCTGTTCGATAACCGTTTGGCGGACAAGATGACCTCGCAAGGCACCCGCAGGGCGGGTCCGGTGATAAAGCGTCAGTTCAGGTCGTTGTTCTAGAGCGATCATCGCCCGGATAATCTCGAACGAATACCACTCAGTGCCGGTTCGAGCGGCGACATTCGCTCGGCTTGCGTCGACGGCGAGTGAATCAGTTCCCATGGACCGACAACATCACCCGAGCCGAATCAAGCACGTCATCTATTTGAATCGCCAGCATGCACCCACATCCAGCAGCGCGCGTCATCGACAGGTCTCCACATCGAGCGCAACGCCAGTTCGCGCTGAGGATTCGATGCCGACGTGGATCTCCCCAAGGTCCGTATCTGCCTGGGTCGCTCGGACCGAACAGGTGGATGGTGGGTGTGTCGACGGCAGTCGCCAGGTGTAACGGTCCACAGTCGGGTCCAAGTGCGAGGCTGGCACCCCGAAGGACTTCTGACAGGACGGCGACACTCGTCGCACCTGCCAGGGAAATTGCTCCATCGACTGCGTCAGCGATCGCCGAACATTGATCCGTTTCAGCCGAGCCTCCAGTAAGCACCAAATGATAGCCGTATGCACTGAGCGAGCGGGCCACGGCGGTCCAGCGATATTGCGGCCATTCCTTCACCGGAGCGCCTGAACCTGGATGAATCACGACGTATTTGCCAGTCAGGTGATGATGGTGCAGAAGTTCGCGTGCATCGGCGGCCGCGCTAGCCGAGATCGGAATTGATATTGGATGGGTGTTAGGAACTGGGTTCACCACTGCTTCTGACTCAACGGCAATTCGCCACGACCGTTGCACCGCGTGTTCACCGTCTATCGTTGCTACTGTCGACGTGGAAAACGGTTGTACGGCTGGATCGTTCGATGTTCGAACGTTGGGTGCTGCCAAAGACGCGAGCCATGCCGCCCACCAGCCATCTGGACGCAGCGCATATGCGGTATGCGATCGCTGCTCTCGTAGCCGTCGTGCTTCACCGATAAGGAGGCGGTACGGTGCAACGGGTGATGCCACAGCCTGACGTGTGAATCCTGGAAAGTCGATCGTTACGATCTCATCAACGTCCCAAGCGATCGTAACCACTTCGCGAGACCACGGTCCGACGATAGCTACCAGTCGACTGCCGGGGTGCTGTTCACGAATTGCGCGAACCGCCGGTTGGGACAAGAGGATATCTCCGAGGTGGTCAGGCTGGATGATTAGCACGGTGTCGTCCAACAGCCCCCATTCTGTCGGTCGCCACCTGCCCACAGTTGGGAGAAGTGATGATCGGATGGTCGCTTTCAGGCTTTGCATGCGCTGATTCCTGTAATGCGGCCTAATACCGAGAGGGCTGCAGCGACAACCGATTCGACCGATATTTCGTCCGTCTTCGGTCCGATTGAACAGGAGTTCGACTTACGCAGGTCACGCTCCGGAACACTCCATGATCCCGGTGAAGCCAACACCTGGACATCGTGACCAAGAGGTCGATATCTGCTGGGATTTGTTGGTCCGAATATCGCAATCGTCGGCGTTCCCACGGCGGCGGCGATGTGTGAAACGCCGGTGTCTGGGCCAACGTACACAACTGCCCGGCTAAGGACGCCACTCAGAACATCAAGCCCGACTTTCCCTGCAAGATTCGATTCTTCGGCTAGTCCAGCATTTCCTGCCACTGTGCGAGCAACATCGATATCGCCGAATCCTCCACTAAGTATGATGCCGACTCCATGATCTTGAATCACGCCAGCCAGTTGGGAGTAGTGTTCGACCGGCCATCGCTTATCGACCATTTGTGCGCCCGGGTTTTGGGCTCCGCCAGGATGGAGGACTGCGAATGGAAACTGCAACTGTTCGAGGATCAGATCGGCTTGTCTCATCGATGGTTCGGATGGCGTAATCGACGGTACCGTTGTCGTAACGGGTATTCCGATCTGGCGCACCACGTCCAAGTACACCTCGGATTCATGACGGTTCTCGTAATCGCGTGATTCGGGAGCGACAGTAATCGGAGCCAGAGACATCCGGGCAGCGACTCGTAGCCATCGTGAACGATCGAGATTGATTACCGCGTCATATCGCTTCCGTCGGAGTTTCGTCGTCAGGTCGAACGCAGCAGCAGCGCCGAAGGAGTCTGGTACAGAAATCGTTTGAATGTCTGGACGGAAGCCGAAGACGACTCGGGAGTGATCACCGACGTACACGTCGATCGAAGCATTAGGCAACGCGGCGCGCAGCGCGTCGATAGCAGGCAGCGCCATTACGCAATCGCCGATGCAACACGGTTTCAGGATTGCGACGCGTCTTGGTCGGTCGGCCTGAGGGATCACGACGACGGAGTCACGTCCACGACGGCGAACATCAATTCCCCGCGAACGGCGAGTTCTCCTTCGACCGTCGCAACCGCCGTGCCCATTCCGACGCCTCGTCGCATTTTCCCGAGCGTAACTTCGAGGCGGAGCGTGTCACCCGGCGTGACCTGACGCTTGAAACGCACGCCGTCAATGCCAGCGAAGAATGGCATCTTGCCTTTGAACTCTTCCATGCCGAGAATCGCAACTGCTCCAACCTGTGCCAATGCCTCGACAATCAACACCCCCGGCATGACGGGATAGTCCGGAAAATGGCCTTGAAAGAACTGCTCATTCATGCTGACGTTCTTGATACCGACCGCACTGACCCCATAATCGATCTCAACGATGCGGTCGACAAGGAGGAATGGGTATCGATGGGGGATAATCGCCTGAATCTGCTGAGCGTCGAGCATTGGATATCAATCCCTTCAATGAACGCGGACAATGCCGCATCGGGAGTCTAGGAACGAGGTGACGAAAATGTCAAACGATGCAGCAACGATGGATCAGTTTCCACATCGAGTCGTCGTCGTCGGTGCCGGTGCCTGGGGGACAACACTCGCCAATCTTGTCGCATCGACTGGACAAGATTGCACGCTAGTCGCTCACACAGTTTCCCACGCTCAGCAGATCAGTCAATCTCGGGAAAACGATCGTTACTTGCCCTCTGTGCGCATTCACGATCGCGTCCGAGTGGTGGCCGATGCCGCGGAGGCGATTGCGGATGCGACGGTCGTCGCCCTCGTCGTTCCTTCACAGCAAATGCGATCAGTTGCAGAGTCCATTGCGTCTTCACTGCAACCTGTCGCGGTTCTCGTCAGCTGTGCCAAAGGACTTGAACTTGGCACCCTGTTGCGGATGTCGGAGGTTATTGCTGCGGCAACAGGCATTTCAGCGAATCGCGTTTGCGCGCTCTCGGGTCCGAATCTCGCTCGTGAGATCGCGCAGGGACTTCCGGCATCGGCAGTCGTTGCGGGCCATAGCGAACAGTCGGCACTCGTCGCACAACAAGCGCTCGCCGCGCCGACGTATCGCATCTACACCAGTGCCGATGTAGTTGGCGTCGAGTTGGGCGGCGCGCTGAAGAATGTGATTGCACTCGGGGCGGGAGTCGCTGACGGGCTGGATCTAGGTCACAACGCAAAGGCGTCGTTTATGACGCGGGGCCTCGCCGAGATGATCCGCCTCGGGGTCGCAGCGGGTGCCAATCCAATGACGTTCGGTGGCCTGAGCGGATTGGGCGATCTCATCGCGACCTGTGAAAGTCCTTTGAGTCGGAATCGGACTTTTGGAGAACGACTCGGTCGGGGAGCATCAATGGAGACGGCGTCGGGTGGGTCTCCGCATGTTGTCGAGGGATTGACGACGGCTCGAGCCGCGCTTCAGTTGGCAACTCGGTATCAAGTTGAAATGCCGATAGCAGCAACCGTCGTTCGAGTTCTCGATGGCCACTTGACCGTCCGAGAGGCGATTGGATCGTTAATGTCTCGTGGCGCACGTCCTGAGTTGGACGCGTTCGACTAATCGGCTGCTACAGCTGAATCGAGCAGTTGTCTGCGATGCGGTCCGACACCCACGTAGCGGACAGAAACACCAACGA
>JBGSWU010000120.1:0-29003 GCA_041751795.1 Thermomicrobiales bacterium | reverse complement strand
CCCCGCTCGGCGTGGAGTCGTCGCGCTTTCGACCGCACTTCCATGATGTTTGCGCTCGCCGTGTCATCGATGTAGATACTCGCCTCAGCCAACCTACCGAACGCCCGGGTTACGCTGCTCCACTCGCTGTCATCGATATAGCCCATACGGAGCCGATGCGAGTCGATCCCTGTTTCCATCGAGAGCATTCGCTGGACGATCTGTTCTGCTGACATCTCGAGGACGAATAGGCCGACCGTCTTGTTGAACCGTACGGCGGCATTGAAGGCGAACCCCAGGCCGAGTGACGACTTACCGACTGCGGGTCGAGCAGCGATGATGATGAGGTCAGATCGCTGGAGTCCGCCAGTGAGTTTGTCGAGGTCGGCAAAACCCGTTGGTACGCCGACGACGGCGCCTTTGTTCTGCTGGAGCGTGTCGAGACGGTCAAAATACTCTTCGAGAATCTCGCCGATCGATCGAAAGTCGCGTGTGGACCGCTTCTGAGACACGGCGAAAATCGCCTTCTCAGCTCCATCGAGTGCTTGCTCGATGTCCATCGCTTCCGTGTAACCGATGTCGACGATTTCTGTACCAGCGGAAATAAGCCGGCGAAGCGTCGCCGTGCGCTCAACGATCCGGCCGTAGTACTCGACGTGGACCGCTGTTGGGACGGCCGCGATGAGTTCGGTCAGATAGGTTTCGCCACCGGCCTCTTCAAGGCGTCCGGTTCGACGTAGCTCGTCGACGAGGGTGATGAGGTCCGTTGGCTCGCGCTTGTTGTACAGCGTGAGGATCGCTTCGTAAATCAGGCCGTGAGCAGCCCGGTAGAAGTCGCTCGACTTCACGTACGAAGCAATACGAATAACCGCATCGCGGTCGATCAGAAGCGACCCCAGGACCGATTGTTCAGCATCCAGATTGTGGGGCGGCAGTCGATCGACCGCTTGCATCATAGGGAATTACTCGGTTTCGGTTTCGGTTTCGTCCTCAGAATCAACGATCTCAGCGTCTACAGCGTCTACAGCTTCGTCCTCGTCGGTCTCCGCGCTTGCTTCCGCTTCAACGGGCTGTTCGGTGGAAGCGTGCGGATTCTCCGGGTCCCAGACGACGACGGTGACGTTCGGCTGCAGGCGTCCAACCAGGCGAATCGTGACCTGATGCTCGCCCACTGTGCGGATCGGTTCGTCGAGGTCGAGCTTGCGGCGGTCGATCTCTTCACCGACTTCAGCCGACAGCTTCTCGGCGATGTCCGTAGCGGTGACCGATCCAAACAAGCGACCTTGCTCGCCGACACGCGCTTCGATCTGGATCCGCATTCCCTGCAGGCGATCGGACAGACCGCGCATTTCTTCTTCCTGCTTTGCGATTCGGCGAGCATCGGCTGCCTGTCGCTCTTCGACCTGCTTGATCGAACCCTTCGTCGCAACGACTGCCATGCCCTGCGGGATCAGGTAGTTGCGGGCAAATCCGGGCTTGACATCCTGAACCGTTCCAGATGAGCCAAGTTTGGGCACATCTTGAGTGAGAATGATCTTCATGACGAGAAATACCTTCCAGATGTCTTGATTCCACAAACGGGCATGACAATGAACCTGGCCCGCAACGCTTGGTCAGCCCGAAATCGGCTCTGACACTCCTGAGCGACTGAGTGTATCGCTTTTATGGCTTTCTTATCAATCTTCTGCAGCATCCCGGACGATTTCATACAGCCCAATTGAACCAGCGACGGCAGCATTCAGCGATTCAATACGCCCGAGCATCGGCAATGAGACGATGATGTCGCAGGTTTCGTGGACGAGTCGGCGAATGCCAGTCCCTTCCGATCCGACGACGAGGACGAGCGGTGGTCGCATGCTCGTATCGAACATCGGCTCGGCGTCCTCCCCGGCCATCCCGACAACCCAGAATCCTGCGTCCTTCGCACGCCCCAACCAGCGAGTCAGGTTGACCTCCTGAGTAATGTGCAGATGCTCGACGGCCCCCGCTGAAGAGTTGACCACCGCGGGAGTGACCTGTGCCGCCCTGTCAGCGGGGATGACGATCAGGCGGACACCGGTTGCTTCAGCCGTCCGCAACAGTGTTCCGAGGTTCTGTGGATCGGTAATGCCATCGAGCGCTAGGAGTATTGCGTGATCTTCTGCGAGTTCCTGAAGGTCGTCGCCGACTGCGTACGGGTAGGGGCCTACTTCGAGAATCACACCCTGGTGCTGGCCCAATGTACGCGCATCCAGCGTATCGCGCGACACGGTTTCGACGCCGACGTTCCGTTGGCGAGCGAGGGCGATGATGTCGTCGATGCGCTCATTCCCGGATGCTCCTTCGTTGATAAGGAGCGTGAAGAAACGCCGACGCCCCGCCCGCAGCGCTTCCCGAACGGCGTTTCGACCGTACAGATGATCGTTTCCTCCATCGCGACGAGGGGGACGTAGATCGCGAGATCGAGATCCGCGTCCTCCTTGACGATCGTCGGTTGGTCTTCGGTTTGACGGTCTGTTTGCGCTACCGTCACGGTTCGGGCCGGCACTGTCGCGTTTAGTCCCTCCGGCGCCAGGTTGCCCCGGTCGACGAGTCCTCAACAATCACTCCTCGCTCGGCCAGCCCATCGCGGATTGCGTCGGACATAGCCCAATTCTTTTGTGCGCGCAGGTCACTACGAATCTGCAGCAGTAAGTCGATGAACGGACCCGCATCGCCTGTCACGGACGATTCCGGTGCCAGGAGCTCAAGCCCGAGGACGTCCGCGAGTTCGTGCAATGTTGCTTGTGCGGCCGTCTTGTCGTCTCCCTCGGCACGGTTCACCGTTCTCGAAAGGTCGAAGAGTACCGACATGGCGACAGGCGTGTTGAAATCGTCGTTCATCGCATCTTTGAACCTGCGAGTTGCGTCGTTTAGGGTCGCAGTCATCTTCGAGGAAGCATGTTCTGCGGTTTCACCGCTGTAACCACGCATCGCAAGGTCGAGGCGTTCGAGGCCGCGTCGTGCTGCCTCATGGCTTTCGTCGGTATAGTTCAACGGTGCGCGGTACACGGATTGTAGCGCCATGAGCCGGAACGAGCGCGCATCACCATTCGCGATGAGGTCTCGAATGTTGATCAGGTTACCAATCGACTTGCTCATCTTGTCGCCAGATAGGTGGAGCAGGCCGTTGTGCATCCAGTATCGTGCAAACGGCCGGTTTTCTGGGAATGCTTCTGACTGGGCGATCTCATTCTCGTGGTGTGGGAAGACGAGGTCTTCGCCGCCACCGTGGATGTCAAGCCGGTTGCCGAGATGCTGGAGGGCCATCACTGAGCATTCGATATGCCATCCCGGTCTGCCTGGCCCCCAGGGGCTATCCCAGGAGATCTCACCTGGCTTTGCTGCCTTCCAGAGTGCGAAGTCCATCGGATGTTCTTTGCGCGGATCAACCTCGACACGTGCGCCAGCAAGCATGTCATCAAGCTTGCGACCGGAGAGTTTGCCGTACTCCGGGAATGAGTTGACCCTGTAGTTCACATCTCCACCCTCAACGGGGTATGCGTGCTCCAACTGAATCAACCCCTGGATCATCTCGATAATCTCCGGGATCTCCTGGGTGGCCCGTGGGTAAACCGTCGCCGGAAGGATGTTCAACGCTTCCGTTTCCTCAGCCCAGTCGGCGATCAGCCGTCCGGTCAGCTCGTCTTCGGTGATTCCGAGGCTGCGTGCGCGCGTGATGATCTTGTCGTCGACGTCGGTAAAGTTCTGAGCATGGAGGACGGTGTACCCGCTCCACTCAAGATATCGTCGAATCACATCGAACGTGATAAACGCTCGCGCGTGTCCGATATGGGCGTCGGAGTAGACCGTCACACCGCACACATACATCCGGACGACGCCCGGTTCGTACGTCTCAAACGTCTCCTTGGTCCGGCTCATTGAGTTGTAAACCGTCAATGACATGGCGTTGCGCAGCCCTTCTCGCCGGTAACACACCCGGCTAACGACAAAACGAATCGACGGGGGAAGCAGTCAGCAGATCCCCCGTCGTGTCTTTCCAGCCGGATGTCGCGGCGATCTGACAACCGCGTGTTGGTGAGGCTAATCGTTCGCTGCGGTCGCCGTGCTCTTCTTGGCCGGTTTCTCGGTGTCGGTTTTCCCGCCGTCGGCCTTATCCGCAGAAGTCGTCGATTCCGAACTGGAAGTCGAGGAGGAATCTGATGATTTTGAGGAGCTGCTTGTGTGTGACGCCGAACCCGAGCGGTTGTCCGTCGCGTACCAGCCAGATCCCTTGAAAATGACACCGGCTGGATACAGCACGCGCCGGACGCTGGCGCCACACTCGGGACAGTCGGTGAGCGGGTTATCGTTGAAACTCTGGCGCACATCAAATCGATGGCCACAGGTTGAGCATGCGTATTCGTAGGTTGGCATGGCCCGGAAAGTACTCCTTCTATCGTCTCGCCGTCCGAAACGGGTATCTTAGTATAACCGCTTCAGCCACCACTGACCGGACTGACATTTTTACAACATTATCACTGTTCGAGTCCAACCTCGGACCGCGCTCATGCAAAGTCCCGCATATCTTCCCAGTTGGGACCCCAGGATGCTTCAACACCTAACGGTACTGACAGCTTGCTGACCCCTTCCATCGTGTCCGTGACGAGAGTTCTCAGATCGTCGAGTTCAGATTTTGGTGTCTCGAAAAGCAACTCGTCGTGCACCTGGAGCAGCATTTCTCCATGAAGTCTTGATGCTGTCAGTTTCTCCGACACCTTAATCATCGCCAGTTTCATAATGTCGGACGCCGTTCCTTGAAGGGGCATGTTGATCGCAGCACGCTCCGCCGCCTGGCGTCGCGGTCCGCTTGACGTAATCTCGGGCAGGTACCGTCGTCTGCCGTACAGTGATTCGGCGTATCCATGGCGGACCGCATCGCTTAGGGTGCGGTCGAGATAGTCGCGAACACCGCTGAACTTATTCATGTAATCCTCGATGAACTGGCGCGCCTGGTCACGAGGCATGCCGGTGTCGCGCGATAGCCCGTAGGCCTGCATCCCATACATGATTCCAAAGTTGACCGTCTTCGCCGTCGAGCGCATCGCGGACGTCACCTCGTCGAGTGGTACACCGAACACCTCAGCAGCTGTGGCGGTGTGAATGTCGAGGCCGTTCTGGAACGCGTTCACAAGCGCTGGGTCGCCACTGCAGTGCGCCATAATCCGCAGTTCCATTTGCGAGTAGTCGATCGAAAGCAGGACGGATTCGTCCTCGAAATGGCGGAACTCCGGCCGATTGTCCGCGACAAACGCCCGGCGGATCTGACGACCGACTTCGGTTCGTATCGGGATGTTCTGCAGGTTTGGGTCAGTTGACGATAGCCGACCAGTCGACGCAATTGTCTGGTTGTAGTTCGTGTGGATCCGGCCAGTCTTTGGGTTCACCTGCAACGGCAGCGCGTCGATGTACGTTGACTTCAGTTTTTTCAAGGTCCGGTGCAGGAGAATCGCGTCGACAACTGGATGAGCGCCACGCAATCCGTCTAGCACTTCCTGGCCGACCGAGTATCCAGTCTTCGTCTTCTTGCCTGTTGGCAGCTTGAGTTGGTCGAAGAGAACCTCACCAAGCTGTTTTGTTGAACCGATGTTGAACTCGTGTCCGACGGTGTCGTAGATCTCACGTTCGCGCTCTGCAATTTGCTGCGACACATCGGCGTTGATTTCGTCGAGCACGTCCGTGTCGATTGCGATTCCGGCAAGTTCCATCTGGATCAGCACCGGGACGAGAGTCAACTCAATGTCTTCGAGAAGCGACATCTGCTCTCGTTCGATCAGTTGGGGTTTCAACACCGGCAGGAGTCGCAGTGTCGCTTCGACATCAGCTCCCGCGTAGGTCGTCGCCTGATCGATCGGCACGTGGTCCATCGTGATTTGAGACTTGCCAGTTCCGATCAGATCGGTGATCGGTGTCATCTCCCATCCGAGATAGCGGAAGGCAAGGTCCTTCAGCCCGATGCCGTTCTCCCCAAGCAGATACGCAGCGAGCATCGTGTCAAAGCGAATCGTGATGTCAGGGAATCCATGGCGCTGCAGGAGCGCAACGTCGAACTTCCCGTGATGCGTCACGACGTTTGAATGAGATGCCAGTACAGGGCCGATTATGTCTCGAACGACATCAAGCTCAGCAACGGGTTCCGACGCATGCTTCACTGGGATGTAGTACGCACGATCGTCGGCGGTTGCGATCGACATTCCGACCAGCGTGGACGTAATCGGACTCGTTCCATTTGTCTCGACGTCAAGCGCGATCATCTCGGCAGCTTTGATCTCGGCGGCAAGGGTTTCTAGATCGCTGCGATCGCATAGTGTGATTGGCGAGGATTGTTGGGTAGATGTCAGTGTCTCGACCGGGCTCGGCGTTCGCGAAGAGTCAGGCAGCTTATTGACGAGCGAACGGAACTCCAGCAGCCGGAACAGATCGACGACGCCCTCCCGGTTGTAATCTCCGACCGTACAGCGCTCTACCTCTAACTCCACGGGCACGTTGGTGACGATTGTCGCCAGTTCACGACACTGGTAGGCAAGGTCAGCGTTCTCGGCCAGCGCGTTTCGAGCCCGCGTAGGAGTAATCTCGTCAACGTGAGCGATGATCTCTTCGATCGACGAATACGTGTCAATGAGATTCTTTGCTGTTTTCTCGCCAATACCGGGAACACCAGGAATGTTGTCGGACTTGTCGCCGACGAGAGCCTTGTATTCGGCCAATCGTTCTGGACCGAATCCGTAGCGGTCGAGAACAGCCTGCCGGTCGAACAAGCGGTAGTCGCCAAAACGCTGCGCACCTGGCAGTACAGCATGGATGTCGTCGTTGACCAACTGAAGCAGGTCACTGTCACCGGTCACAATGAGCGAGAGAATTCCGTGCTTTGCAGCCTGGTGGGCAAGCGTCCCGATCACATCATCCGCCTCGAATCCGTCCGCTTCATACACCGGAATGTTGAGCGTCGCGATGACTTCGCGGATTCGCTGGAGTTGACCTCT
This sequence comes from Thermomicrobiales bacterium, assembly GCA_041751795.1. Classification (GTDB taxonomy): domain Bacteria; phylum Chloroflexota; class Chloroflexia; order Thermomicrobiales; family CFX8; genus JBBECJ01. The sequence continues at coordinate 22,023 of JBGSWU010000120.1, read as the reverse complement.
CATTTCATCTGCCATCGGTGCGCGATGTGCTTTGTAGTCTTTGAATTGCTCATGACGGAACGACTTCCCGACATCGAATGTAATGAGTACGTAGTCTGGTTGATGGGCGCGAAGCACATCCAACAGCATCGACGCAAAACCGAATGTCGCGTTCGTTAATTCACCTGACGCCGTCGACATCGATACCGGTAGCGCATGAAATGCGCGGAACGCAAGGCCGTAGCCATCGACCAGGACGAGCCGCTTTCGCTCATCTGTACTATCAAGTCCGGTTCCGGTCGTCGCAGCCACTGGCCGTCTCCTCTCCGTACAACTGTTCTACACCATTATACGTACGCACCATCTCAACAGTCAGGAACTAAAATCAATATTCATACGTACTAGTTGGAAAGGTGGTCGCGTTGATGGGAAGGAACGCGGACCTGTCGCATGCCTGCTGGTTGCTATAATATTCGGACACATCGCGCTGAGCCGTCACGGAGCGGACGGGTGAACGATGTCTTCGGCCGTTCCCGTCGCTGCCGTTTTTGTTGACTGGGGTCGCACATCCCCGCACGCCAATCTTTCGTACATGCTGACATAACAGCGATCAACGCCTAGGCGGCGCATTTGCTGACTGCAGAGGCGGAAAGGGAACATGATGGAATCGGTCCAGCAGATATCGGCGGCGGTCATCAACAATGTTGAACAGGTGATCGTCGGAAAAGACCGGGAGGTCCACCTCGTTCTCGTGGCACTTCTGTGCAGGGGCCATGTCCTGATCGAGGATGTTCCTGGAGTCGGCAAAACGGTTCTCGCGAAAGCCATCGCCCGTAGCGTGGGATGCACATTTAAGCGCATTCAGTTTACGCCCGATCTGCTGCCCAGCGATGTCACGGGCGTCAGCGTCTTCAACCAGCAACGAGCGACGTTTGAGTTTCGGCCAGGGCCAATCGTTGCTCAAATCGTTCTCGCCGACGAGATCAATCGCGCTACGCCCAAGACACAGTCAGCGCTACTCGAAGCGATGGAAGAGAGTCAGGTTACGGTCGACGGTGAAACACATATGCTGCCGAAGCCGTTCGTCGTACTCGCTACCGAAAACCCAATTGAGTACGAAGGAACGTTTCCGCTACCCGAAGCGCAGCTCGACCGATTCCTCGTCCGGCTCTCGCTCGGCTATCCAGGTCGCGCCAGCGAGATCGATATTCTGAACCGTCAGCAGTATGCGCATCCGCTTGATTCATTGGAACAGGCAGTCGACGTCGCGGAGTTGATTGACGCCCAGAGTGCGGTAAAGCAGGTTCATGTCGACGGGCTCGTCAAGGAGTACATCGTCGATCTCGTTGAAGCGACACGACGGCATGATGACATCTATCTAGGTGCCAGCCCTCGTGGCTCTCTGGCGTTGTACAACACGACGCGCGCATGGGCGGCACTTCAGGGACGGGACTACGTCATCCCTGATGACGTGAAGGATCTCGCCGAGCCAACGCTTGCCCACCGCATGATCGTAAGCCCTGCAGCCAGGATGAAGGGCATCGATTCACGTGCGGTCGTCCGCGAACTGTTGTCAGTCGTACAGGTTCCCGGTGGCCGGAATGTCACCGCTGCGCCCGAGGCGGCCACGGCAGGAGGCGGATGGCGACCGCGTCGCAACAGCCAATGAACGCGTTGAAACTGATTGCGCTGGCGATCTCCGTGTTCGTCCTGGCTCAACTCAATCAGTGGAGCATCCTGGACAAGGTTTTCTTCGCGTTAGTGGGATTACTTTTCGTCGCGAAGTTCTGGAGTCGATTCAGCCTTGGTGGATTGCGGCTGACGCGTGACACGAAGACCGATCGTGCGCAGGTCGGCCAGCCGCTTCTCGAACGAGTTCGAATTGAGAATCGCAGCCGGTTAGCGAAACTCTGGGTTGAGGTCATCGATCACTCGGATCTGCCAGCCCATCGGGTTTCCCGCGTCGTACACCTTGGGCCAAACGATGCGACGCGCTGGCGCGTTGAAACAATTTGCGCGCGTCGTGGTCGATTCCGGATTGGACCTATGTCGCTGCGAAGCGGAGATCCGTTCGGTTTGTTTCCAATAGAGAAGATGGTTCCAGACACTCACGAGCTTCTCGTGTATCCGGCAACGGTCGATTTGAGCGCATTCTCCCTGCCAGTAGGTGAGCTCCCGGGCGGAACTGCAATTCAACGGCGAACGCCGTTCGTGACGCCAAACGCCGCCGGGGTTCGTGAGTACTTTCCCGGGGATGCGTTCAATCGCATCTCATGGTCCTCAACGGCGCGTGCCGGGAAACTTATGGTCAAGGAGTTTGAACTTGACCCTACTGCTGACATCTGGATCGCCATCGATCTCAACGCGAACGTCCAGGCCGGTGCCAGCGGAATTGCATCGCTTCCGCAATTCAGTGGCAATGAGGTGCCGCTGTCATTCTGGCTCGATTCCACCGAAGAGTATGCAGTGACGATTGCGGCGTCGCTGGCGCGACATTTCTTGAATCAGAACCGCAATGTCGGAATCATGGGTAGTTCGAATCAGATGATTTCGATCCCGACCGACCGGGGCGGTCGGCAGATGCTGAAGATTCTCGAACAACTTGCTGTTGCTCGCGCGGACGGTCAGATGCCGTTCGGTGAGTTGCTGCTAGCGGAAGAAGCACAATTCACACGAAACAGTACTGTCATCGCCATTACATCATCCACTGACGAAGAGTGGGTACAGTCACTTATCGGCATCGTGTCGCGGCGGGTGCAATGCGTTGCCGTCGTCATCGAGCCGAGTACGTTTGGATCAGGCGAATCGAGCCTGTTCGTCGTTTCGGGGCTTGCGTCAGTCGGGGTACCAACGTATCTCGTGAAATACGGTGACGACATCAGCCGCTCGCTAGCCTCGCACGCTGCCACACCGTCGAAGGCAGTTCCTGCCTGATGGGCGTAACTGGCGCAACTCCGATGACTTGTCTGATGTACGAAAGCGATCCGTCAACGCGATCTAACGGTTTCTTTTGCACCTTCGGGCGCTCTACGCTGACACAGCACTCGACCCGCGGTCGCCGTTAGTAAGCCGCCGATTCCATACCCGTCCAATGCTCGTGAGGTGAAGTCAACGTGCAGAGATTTGCAATCCGAGAAGGCTGGTCGACGGTATTTCTGACGGCCATGGTCGTTTTCATTTCAGTGTGGTCGATTCAGCGCGCTGATTGGGCGGATGGTCTCGGTATTCTCAATCTGGTCGCACTGGCTGGACTGGCCGCTGGTGTGCTCGTTGCCAAGAATCAGCAGGTACCGACCGTCGTTGCCCATCTGCTGGCCGCATTCGCCGGATTACTGGTTGTGCTGTTCCAGATGACGAATTATCTGGACGACCGGCTCGGCACGCGGCGACAAAAACTCGACTGGCTTTGGGATCGAGGGCAGCGTTGGGCCGGTCAGATCTGGAACGGCGAACAAACCGACGACCTGTATTTGTTTGTCTTTTTCATTTCGTTGTTAACGTACGTCCTTGCTTTCAGTTCGATGTGGTTTGTTTTGCGAGCACGCTGGATATGGGCTGCTCTGGTTTTTCCTGGACTGCTGCTGTTCATTAATCTTGGCTATTCGCTTCGCGTTCCAACTGGCTATGTGGCTCTCTATATCTTCTTCTCGTTGCTGCTGCTGGTTCGATTCTCACTCCTGGAACGGGAAACATTTTGGCGACGGATGCGAATCGAGTATCCGACGTCCCTTGCCTGGCGGGGGATGTGGGCTGCCAGCTATATTGGTCTGTTCGTCATCATGTTCGGCTGGGCGTTTCCAGCCAGCGCACGCAGCGGTACGGCGCATGATGCCTGGCTGCAGGTGGATGGTCCGTGGCGTTCGGTTGAGAGCCAGTTCAATCAGTGGTTTTCTGGACTCCGTGGGACGAGTTCCCGAGGAGTCGGTGGATTCGCCAGTTTCTCTGATAGTTTCGACCTCGGTGGTCCGTTATCGCTGAGCGACGCTCCGGTCGTACTCGTGAGCGGGACGTCAAACTCTCCCTATCTAGCAGCACACCGCTACTCGATCTACACTGGTCGAGGCTGGGAATCAGAGTTCGCCGTCTCCAAGGACGATGAAGAACCGACTGAAGTTCCGCCGCAGATCGAGTTGCAGCCTGGCGAAGCCGTTGCAATTGATCCAGCCATCATTGACGGACGGCAGGCCCGAACCTACACGATTCAGTTGCAACGACCTCGGGGCAGTTTGATCTTTGCTCCAGAAACGTTTTCAAACGCCGACGTCGGCGTCAATCTCGTTCTTCCGTGGCGGACGGTTACCGACGCGACGATCGACATGACCGTCGACGACGAATCTGATGTTCCCGCAGAACTCATCGCGCTCGTTCGATTGCTCAGGGACGCTGATTTTACAAGGGAACAACCCGAAATCGAATCGACCGAGGAGTCTGACGCGACAGGCACGTTTACACCAACAGAAGTTCCGGCGGTGGAAACGCCTGAAGTCACACCAACACCACAGCCTCCGGCTGAAGAGCCGCTTGACGTGACGCGGGTGAAGCAGGGATTAATCGAACGCGGAATCGTCACCGACTACGAACTCACGTTCGACGAAGAAGAGCGACTCTGGCAGGTTACGACACTGACCTATTCGGGAGAGTTCCCTATCTACGACGACGTTGAGGCGATCTACGCACGCGAGGGACTCGCGGGTGGACAGTCGTACTCGGTCGTGTCGCTCGAATCTGAGGCGCTGAAAGACGATCTGCGTATCGCTGGATTTGAATACCCACAGCACGTCGTCGATCGATATCTGCAACTTCCTGAAACGGTCACTCAGCGTACCCGGCAGCTTGCCATCGATGTCACCGCAGGTGCTGAAACGCCTTACGACGCAGCGAAGTCAATCGAGAGCTGGCTGCGCGGCAACGTCCAGTACCGCGAAGATATCGAATTTCCACCTGAGGACGCGGACGTTGTTGACTATGTCCTGTTTGAATCACGCGTAGGCTATTGCGAGTACTACGCATCGTCGTTTGTCGTCATGATGCGCTCGTTGGGCATCCCTACGCGGATGGTAACCGGCTTCTTCCCTACCGATCGTGATGCCGAAGCAGGTGGCTACCTGTATCGGGAGCGAAATGCCCACGCCTGGCCAGAAGTGTATTTCCCTGGTGAAGGGTGGGTTCAGTTCGAGCCGACTGCGAATCGTGAAGAAATCAGCCGGGAACCGGTCGTCTCCGAAGGCGTCGGCGTTGCTCCAGAAGATCCTGCGATTGGATCCGGTGAGCTTGGACTGCTTCCAGACGACTTCGAACTTCAGGAGCGTGGTGGTGGCGCGGTAACGGGTGGCGGAACAGTTCAGCAGGCCGCAGACCCAGTAACTCGAACCGAATGGGCCATTCGCGGAGTCACGCTTGCATTGATGGCGTTGATTCTATTTATCACGTTTGCCTGGTTGCGAGGCATGCGTGGCCTGACGCCAGCAGCACAGTTGTACTCGAAGGCAGCCCGTGGAGCCGCATGGGGCGGCGTTCGCTATGAACCACACATGACACCACACGAGTACACCCAGGCTGTCGCCAAGGTTGTCCCTGGCAGTCGCGGACCAGCGACGTTCCTAGCCGATGTCTACGTCCGTGAAACCTACGGCAATCGGCCACCGGCCCAGATGGACCTCCAGCGAGCGCGCCAAGCGTGGCAGAGATTGCGAGGTGTTCTTGTAAAACACTTCTTTATGCGCTTACGTCCTTGGCGAGCGAATCAGGAAGACGAGTTTGCCGACGACGATCTCTGGTAATGCAAAGAGGAGCGATAGCGGAAAAATGACCGACGTACTGGTGATCGGAAGCTCGAACACTGACCTCGTCTGTCGTTCTCCGCGAATACCTGCGCCCGGTGAGACCATCACCGGGCGTTCTTTTGCAACGTTTCCGGGGGGTAAGGGTGCAAATCAGGCGGTTGCCGCGGCTCGTGCTGGAGCATCGGTTGAGTTCGTTGGAGCGCGGGGTGACGATGCGTTCGGAATCGCACGGCGGGGCGACCTGATTGCCGAGGGAATCGGTGTAGACAGGATGCGTGTCATCGAGCATGAGGCGTCTGGTGTTGCGTTGATCGTCGTCGATGATCGTGGTGAGAATCAGATCGTTTACGTGCCTGGAGCCAACAATCACATCAGCTTAGCCGACGCAGAGTCGGCACTTAGCAGCATCCCATTCAAGGTGCTGAGCCTGACCCACGAGATCCCATTCGATACCGTCGTTCACGCGCTTCGCAGCGATCGTAAAGGCGCGCTCGCGGTGCTCAATGCGGCACCGTTTGACCCGCGAATTCGCGAGATACTAGGTGCCGTGGATGTCCTGATCTGCAATGAAGGTGAGGCGTCTGCGATCGTCGGCTATCCCGTCTCTGACGACCGCATCGACGCGGCTGCCGCCGAGATTCTGGAGTTGGGAACGAAGGCTGTGGTTCTGACTCTTGGCCCGGCTGGAGCTGTGGCGGCGAATGAAACCGGGGTCTGGCACACTCCCGCTCCATCGGTCCAACCGGTCGATACAACTGGCGCAGGGGACGCGTTCTGCGGTGCGTTTTGCGCCTGGTTGTCAGCCGGTGAGTCGTTGGCTAAGGCGGTCGAAGCCGGCGTCGCCGCTGGGGCGCTCGCCGTCACCCGCGAAGGGGCGCAACCATCGATCCCTAATCGGGATGCGATCGTCGGAAAGATCTCGCGAATGAACAACGGCTAGTCCAGTGAGTCTGCGCGTGTTCGATGCCGACGCTGGGCGTGGTTTTCGTCACGTGACGATCGATGACATCCCGCATCACATCGACAGTCAGGTTGTATGGATTGACGCAACCGGAGCGACGGCGGCTGAAATTGAGTCAATCGGCGCGCTATACGATTTCCATCCGTTGGCCATCGAGGACGCTCGAAAGCGTCAACAGCGACCGAAGATCGATATTTACGATGACCATCTTTTTCTCGTGCTCTATGCGCTTGACCCGTCAGACGTGGCGCAGCAGGTTGCACGGGAAGTGTCGATATTCATCAAGCCGAATGTCATTATCACTAGCCATCGGTACGACATTGAAGAACTTGACGCTGCCGCTCAACGCTGGGCGGAGCACTGCCTGGGTGCGCTCCCGGACACCGCTGCAATGCTCACGTACACGATATGCGACTCCATTGTCGACGGTTACTTTCCCTGTCTCGACGAATTTGGTGATCACATTGAGGATCTGGAGCGGTCGATGTTCGACCGGGGCGACACGGAAACGCTTGAACAGGTGTTTCGATTGAAGCGTCAACTGCTCGAAATACGTCGCGTCATCGCACCAACCCGTGATGTCTTCAACGCGTTTACGCGTCGGGAACTGCCCGCCATGGGTGACGCCACGCTCGCGTACTACCAGGACATTTACGATCACGTTATTCGATCGACTGAAACGATCGACGCATATCGCGATATTCTCTCGTCAGTGATCGACGTCCATCTCACGCTCGTTTCGAACCGTCTGAACCAGACGGTAAGAACTCTGACCGTCGCAAGCATTATTCTGATGAGCCTCGCTTTGATTGCGGGAATCTACGGCATGAACTTCCAGAACATGCCCGAATTGACCTGGCAATATGGATACGCGATGGCGATTGCGTTGATGGTAGCGGTCGGCGGAATCCTCGCGGTCATCTTCCGGCAATTTGGCTGGTGGTAATCGCCCCTGTCAGCCTGATGGCCGATCGGCCATCAGGTTGTATAGACGTTCACGATCCGCAAGCCGGGTAACAACGGTAGAGCTCTTCAGTGTTCGAGTTCGGCGACCGTGACGGATCGTATGTCAGCCTGCGGAACGAAGTACTCGTGAACCGGGAACTCGTCCAATCGACGGCTGAACGCAGCGGCAAGAAAGGAGTCAGTCCACCAGAAGATGTCTTCACGGCGAACGACCTCTCTGAGACGCCTCATGCGCTTTCGTCGTTCGTCGCTCGGCATCCGGACGGCTTCATGAATCGCGTCCGCCGTTCCCTCAACGTCATGCGGATTCACCATGATCGCACCACGGAACAATTGTGCGGCACTTCCGGCGAATTCGCTGAGGATCAGAACGCCATTACCGTCGACGTTACAAGCGCAGTACTCCTTCGAGACGAGATTCATGCCGTCTTTCAGCGGCGTGACGAGACATACCTCTGACATTCGGTAGTACGCGAAGAGTTCGGTCGGCTCGAGGGATCGATACAGGTAGTGGATCGGGACCCAGCCCGGCTGCGTGAACTCTCCGTTGATTTCGCCCACCAACCGCTCGATCTCCGCCCGCTGAACCTGATATTCGGGTACGTCCTCACGACTTGGGATGACAACTTGGATCAGCGTCACCGTCCCGCACAGGTCGGGATATCGCCGCAGGGCATTCTGAAACGCTTCGATGCGCTCCGGGAGTCCCTTGCTGTAGTCGAGGCGATCGATTCCGAGGATGACCTTGATGTTTGGCAGACGTTCCATGGCGCGGTCGACTTCAGCGGTCACGTCAGCACTGCGAGCACGACTGTCGAAATTTGCGTAATCGATTCCGATTGGGAAGCTTCCTACCTGGGTGCGTCGTCCTGGCTGCTCTACAACGTGTGAACTGCGACGACCCTTAATCGATACACCGGTCATCAGCGTGCGAACGCAGTGAATGAAGTTCTGCGTATCGCGTACCGTCTGAAACCCAACGATGTCGAATTCCAGGAGCGCTCGAAGGATCTGAAACCGCCATGGAAGCTTCAGAAAAATATCAACGGCTGGAAACGGGATGTGAAGAAAGAAGCCGATCTGACGGCTTGTGTTCATCGAGCGCAGCTGTTCCGCAACGAGCATGAGGTGATAATCATGAACCCAGATGTAATCGCCCGGGTCGGTCCGCTCGATGATTGTTTCTGCGAACACGCGGTTGGCATCCTGATAGGCCTGCCAATGCGCGGGAACGAAGTTGCAGCGCGAGGTCAAGTCGTGAAAGAGCGGCCAGATAATCTCGTTAGCGAAGCCGTGGTAATACCCTTCGATAACTTCTTCCGGCAACCTGACTGGTTCAAGGCTGTAGCCCGCGTCGCCTGACGCTTCGTCGAGTGCGTGACGAATCTCGTCGATCTCGGACGTACCCGGCCAGCCGATCCACGTTCCGCCACGATTCCGCAGAACAGGGGCTAGTGCCGTGATCAATCCTCCGGAAGCAGCCTGCGCGTCCCATTCACCCTCGCGCTTCGAAAGCACAACCGGCAAGCGATTTGAAACGACGACGAGTCGCCGGTGTGTTCCATTCGGTGATTCCGTCGTCATGAATCTCCCCGTCCGATCGGCCAATCGATGAGCAACTGCCGAACAGCCTCGCAGTTCTGTACGCGGCCCGCGGCTTTCGTAACTGCGTCCTGCGGACCGACCTTTATCCCGATCCCGATGTTTTCGAGGACGGCGAATGCGTCTTCATCCGTATCATCGTCGCCAATATATATCGGAAGTGTGTTCGGTGGCGCGATTGCGAGCAACTCTTCAATCGCTGTCCCCTTTGTCCGACCAGCGGCCCGCAGTTCCAGACCACCATTGAAAGGCCGAAACTCCATAAGTTCAGAAACGCTGGCGGCACGCCACCGGCGTTCGAGCTCCTGCTGAACTTCTGATGTTGACCGCGGATCGAGCCCTCGGAAGTGGGCTGCGACGCTGGCAGCCTTTCGCTCAATCCTCGAAGGATCGAAGATTCCCATCGCTTCTTCAAACGCCGCATCGAGGATGGTCGATTGCTCTGGAAGTATCGTGATGACCTGCTTTGGTCCTGTTGGTCGGTGGTACTCATATCCATGTGCGCCGACGATTGTCGTGCCGATGTCGCCCATCAGAAGGAGGATTTCAGCGATTGGCCTTCCAGACACCAGCGCTACCGACGTTCCATCACTGCGTTCGATTGCCTTGATTGCGTCGACGGTTCCTGGAAGTGGGAACGCTTGCAGACGGTCTGGATGGAACGGCGCGAGCGTTCCATCGAAGTCGAGGAAGAGAGAGACGTGCTCGGCGCTGGAAATCCGATGCCAGAAGTCTGAGACGCCATCAATTGGCGCCGGTCGTTCTGAGGATGCATCCAGATTGTCGTCGTGCTGCGATGGGATGACGTGTTCAGACATAGGCAAGTCCGTTTCTGCCGAGCGTACCGAGCGAATCTACTGCTAGGCTGAATCGCAAGATGCGTGCGCCGTCGGCACACCAATGGGTACCGGGGACGACTCACCCGTGGACATCGACAGCAGATGTGTGCGGAGTAGTGCGGATGTTAAACCGCAAGATAGAAAGATGTATCCAAGGCGGAAGGGGAGGGATTCGAACCCTCGAGGCGAGAGGTCCCGCCTACGCGCTTTCCAGGCGCGCGCACTAGGCCAACTATGCGACCCTTCCACGGATGCTGACGACCGGCCAGACGGAATCGCTTCGTGTAGAGATCAGGCTCTTTGCGGACCGGATCCACGGCAACGTCGATTGGCGTGTCGCCAACTTTGGCTGCCGATCAAAGCGCAACGACTGGGGGCTAACAGCGGCGGAGAGGGAGGGATTCGAACCCTCGGTGGCTTTTAAACCACACCGATTTTCGAGATCGGCACCATCAACCGCTCGGACACCTCTCCGCCTCGAAGTATATCCGAACCGCGAAGCGATGAACAAACGAATCGGTGTGCTGGCCGAAATGCCCCGGGCGATCGCTTCAAACTCGACAATAAAGGAAAAACTACGGCCATTGGCCGTAGTTTCATCGAGTACGCCCGGAGGGATTTGAACCCCCGACCTTTTGGTCCGCAACCAAACGCTCTATCCCCTGAGCTACGGGCGCGTGATAGTGGCTGGCTCTGTTCCCAGCGCACCACGAATAATAGCACAGCCGACCACGTGCTTCCATTAGGCGTCGACGATACGCTGCCATCAGTCCTGAATTCGGCGAAAGTGGCCAGAAGATTGTGAAAGACAGCACATTCTTCTTGACACTGGCGCGTCTGGCACCTATGATCCAGTGAATCGGTTCCGTATCGACCTGATAGGTGCACTCGTGCCGCAGATGATCGTTTCAATACGAACAGTTGACGACGTGACGATTGAGATCGTCGCGCGGCCTGCTGACGTATCTGTAGCGATCATTATTGACGGCATTATTCTCCTTACCGGGGGAACATAAGGGAGCGCACGCGAAACCGACGATCAGACAGAACCTCGCGAGCCTCCCCTAACCGGGAGGCTCGACTTATTTGTGTCGCTTGAAGCAGCAGGTTCATACGGAGGGTAGGGTAACGGGATGGTCGCAACGGGAAAACTCGAGGAGCCGTCAACAACGGCTCTGACTAGCAACGAACAGGATCTTCCAGCGGAGCGGCCAATGATCGGCGCTCGTGTCCTCTGCCATGCGCTTCGACGTGAGCGGGTAGACACGATCTTCGGATACCCAGGCGGCGTCGTTATCCCGCTCTATGATGTCCTCCCCGAGTTCGATATTCACCATGTCCTTGTTCGTCATGAACAGGGCGCTGGACATGCAGCCGACGGCTACGCTCGGGCAACTGGCAAGGTCGGCGTCTGCCTCGCCACATCGGGTCCCGGCGCGACGAACCTTGTGACGCCGATCGCGACCGCCATGCTCGACTCGATACCTCTCGTTGCGATCACCGGACAGGTGTCGCAGGGCGTCATCGGTAGCGACGCGTTCCAGGAAATCGACATCACCGGTATTACGCTCCCGATCACCAAGCACAACTTCCTCGTCCGTAGCGTCCATGATATCGGCCCAACAATTCAGAAGGCATTCCACCTCGCGAGTACGGGACGACCTGGTCCAGTGCTCGTGGATATTCCGAAAGATGTCCTGCTCGCGACGGGTGATCTGGGAGAGCCAGCCAAACTCGATCTTCCGGGGTACAAGCCGAACTACACTCCGCATCGCCGCCAGATTCGCCTTGCAGCGCAGGAGATCCGAAACGCACGCAAGCCAGTCATCCTGGCTGGGCACGGAATTCTGATCTCGAACGCTGAAGACGAACTGATGACACTGTCTGAAAAGGCACAGATCCCCGTTGGACTCACGCTTCTCGGCATCGGTTGCTATCCACAGTCGCATTCGTTGTGTCTTGGAATGATCGGTATGCACGGCTTCGCTCACGCGAACCGCGCGATTCACCAGGCTGACCTGATCATCGGCGTCGGAATGCGCTTCGATGACAGAGTGACTGGTCGCCTCAGTGAGTTTGCTCCGAACGCGCGGGTCGTTCACATCGACATCGATCCGGCGGAAATCGGCAAGAATGTGCCGACCGACGTGCCGGTTGTCGGTGATGCAAAGCAGGCGCTCGGACAGTTGGTCCAGGAGTTGGAAGAGCAGCGTCACGATTCGTGGCTTGAAGAGATTGCTGAGTGGCGCAGGGTTCCTCCGTACCGGGCCAACCTCGACAGCGAAACGCTGCTTCCGCAGTATGTCATCGAGCGAATGCACCATCTCACCGAAGGCAATGCGATTGTAACGACCGATGTCGGACAACATCAGATGTGGGCGGCACAGTTCTACAAGTGCGACAACCCGAATCAGTGGATCTCGTCCGGCGGTCTTGGAACGATGGGGTTTGGCGTCCCGTCGGCACTTGGCGCGGCACTCGGACGGCCAGATAAGCAGGTGTTCGCGATCGTTGGTGACGGTGGCGTCCAGATGACACTCTTCGAGTTCGCCACGCTCGTCCAGGAGCAGGCGAACGTCAAGATATGCATCATCAACAACGGATACCTTGGCATGGTGCGGCAGTGGCAGCAGCTTTTCCACGATCGCAACTACTCCGAGACGTACATCTCCCAGCCAGATTTCGTCATGCTCGCGACGGCGTACAACATCCCGGCCCGTAAGGTCGTGTCGCCTGACGAGGTTGATGAGGCCTTCACCTGGGCTCAGTCATTCTACGGTCCGGCGTTGATCAACTTCGTCGTGGGTGAGGAAGCGAACGTCTACCCGATGATTCCAAGTGGCGGTTCATTCAGCGATTTGATCGAGGAAGGAGACTAAGATGGCATCCAGACCGCATACGTTGATCGTTCTCGTCGAGGACCACCCTGGTGTCCTTAACCGAGTGATGAGTCTGTTCCGGCAACGTGGATTCAACGCCGATTCGGTCGCCGTTGGACACGCCGAAACGCCAGGCATTTCGAGGATGACGTTCGTCGTCAACGGTGATGACAAGCAGGTCGAGCAAATGACGAAGCAACTTTACAAACTGCTCGAGGTGCTGAAAGTCACTGACATCACCGGGGAAAACACGATTCAGCGTGAACTGGCGTTGATCAAGATCGCCGCGTCAGACCGCACTCGTGCTGATATCATGCGTGTCGTCACCGACATCTACCGCGGTCGCTTCGTGGACGCGACGCACGACTCGCTGACGATCGAGGTTACCGGCCCGACCGACAAGATTGAGTCACTCTTGGCGATGATCCGGCCGTATGGAATCAAGGAAGTCGCGCGAACCGGCGCGGTAGCGATGGCGCGCGGCGCAAACACCAACGGCCTGACGCTCGTGCGCGATCAGGTCGCCTAGGCGCGTCGAAGGGGGAAGGGAACCGACCAGTGGCGACGATTTATTACGAGAAGGACGCGAATGCTGATCTTCTCAAAGACAAGAAGATCGCGATTCTTGGCTACGGGAGTCAGGGACACGCGCATGCTCTGAATCTTAAGGATTCCGGCTACGACGTTCGGATCGGCCTCTACGAGGGCAGCAAGTCGTGGGAAAAGGCCGAGGCGGACGGCCTGACGGTCATGACGAGCGCAGACGCCGCTGCCGAGGCAGACATCATCATGGTCCTTGTCCCGGACCATATTCAGAAGCGGTTGTACAACGAGTCAGTTGCTCCGAATTTGTCGGACGGAAACGTCCTGATGTTTGCCCACGGATTCAACATTCACTTTGGTCACATCTCGCCGCCTTCGAACATCGATGTCGCGATGATCGCGCCGAAAGGCCCAGGCCATATCGTCCGCGACATGTATACCGAGGGCATCGGCGTACCGGCGCTGCTGGCAGTCCATCAGGACTTCTCTGGCAAGGCGAAAGATATTGCCCTCGCGTACTCAGTTGGACTCGGTTCTGCCAAGGCAGGCGTGATTGAAACGACCTTCAAGGAAGAAACTGAGACAGACTTGTTTGGTGAGCAGGCCGTTCTTTGTGGCGGTGTCTCGCACTTAATCACAACGGCCTTCGAGACGTTGGTCGAGGCTGGATACCAGCCTGAGATCGCCTACTTCGAAGTGCTGCATGAAATGAAGTTGATTGTCGATCTGATGTATCAGGGCGGCATCAACTTCATGCGCTATTCCGTGTCGGACACGGCTGAGTACGGCGACTACACGTCCGGGCCGCGCGTAATTGACGATCGCGTCCGTGCGACGATGAAGCAGGTGCTCGGTGACATTCAGTCTGGTGAGTTCGCTAACGAATGGATCGGCGAAAACGAGGCAGGCCGCGAACGCTTCCTCAAAATGCGAAGCGATAACACGGCGCACCAGATCGAAACGGTCGGTGAGGAACTGCGCGCGATGATGCCGTTCCTTCAGAAGAAGGCCGTCCCCTCGAACTAAATCGCTTCGAAACGAATTTGCGTTAAGCCGTCGGGGTTCGTCGTTCAACGATGATCCCCGACGGCATTATTCTGCCGAAACTCCATACTGTTGATAGCTTCTCTATACTGCACATACTGCAGGCATGATAGCAACGACTCAGATGAAGGGCGGCCACATGACCGATATATCTGGCACTGACGGGACGGTCAGGAGGACGCTCGACAACGGTATAACCATCATCGTTCGATCTGAACGTGCCGCACCGATCGGAACTTTTTGGGTCTGGTATCGAGTTGGGGGCCGTAATGAGGTCGCCGGTATCACCGGCGTGTCGCACTGGGCCGAACACATGATGTTTAAGGGGACAGAGCGCTATCCGAAGGGCGGCATCTTTCGGACGATTACCGCTAACGGCGGTAGTTTGAATGGCTTTACCTGGCTCGATTACACCGCGTATTTCGAAACGCTTCCAATCGATCGGATTGACGTCGCCTTCGACATCGAATCGGATCGGATGATGAACTCACGGTTCGATGTCGACGAAGTTGCCGGGGAGCGGACCGTCATCATCTCCGAACGTCAGGGCAACGAGAACTCGCCAACGTTCTTGTTGAACGAAGAGGTGACAGCGGCCTCCGTCAAAGCTCATCCGTACGGTCAGGGTGTCATCGGGTACATGTCCGATTTACGGACAATGGCGCGCGATGATCTCTACTCCCACTCTCAAACCTACTACCGACCAAACAACGCCGTCGTTGTGTTTGTTGGTGACCTCGATTCCGGCGAAGCGCTCGATCGGATTGAGCAGTATTTCGGTCGGCTCGAGCGCGGACCTGACATTCAGGAGGTTCGAACGACTGAGCCTGAGCAATTCGGCGAGCGCCGGGTGACGATCCGGCGACCCGCTCCGAATCGGGTGGTGTCGATGGCCCACCGAGGCGTGGCTGCATCCAATCCTGATGCCCCTGCCCTGGTCGTTGTCGACGCGATCCTCTCAGGTGGAAAGCCGATGAGTTTTGGAGGTGGCGCGTCAATGGGCCGCTCGTCGCGGTTGTACCGTGCGCTGGTTGCGACCGGACTGACAGCGTCGGCCGGGAGTTCATTCGCGCTATCCATCGATCCACTGCTGTTCGGGGTCAGCGCGACGCTCCGGCCAGAGTCGGATGCGGACCACGTAGAGCAGGTGATTGCTGGCGAACTCGAACGACTGGCGACTGAACCGGTTGGAGAAGACGAACTCAACCGAGCGTTGAAACAGATACGTGCGCAATTCACCTATAGCCAGCAAAGCGTGTCCAGCAAAGCGTACCTGCTTGGTTCATTGTCGATGGTTGCCCCCGAGCGAACGCCGCAATCCTTGATCGAGGACGTGTTGTCTGTGACTGCAGACGATGTCCAACGCGTCGCCGCGTCGTATCTGACCTGGAATCGACGGACAACGGGATGGCTTGTTCCAAGCGATTCCGGAAACGGAAAGCCATCCGGCAATGGACTTGTGACCACTGAAGCCGCCGAGTACGTTCCAGATGCAGATGACCTCGGTTTGGATACGTCTATGCCGGAGCTGGCAGAGACAAAGCTTTCGAGTGGGTTGCGCGTCATGACGTTGGCGAACTCCACGCGCGATCCAGAAGGGCCAGTCGTCGTCCGACTAAGAATTCCTGGCGGCAGCGCGCTTGACCAAGAACGACCGGGAGTTGCTCGATTCACCGCCGAGATGTTGACTCGTGGAAGCGGCGGACGATCGCTGGACGATCTTGCGGAAGAACTCGATGGCCTGGGTGCGTCAATCTCCGCCGGTGCTGGACGAGAAAATACCGATCTCTCGCTGACGTCGATGCGTGAGGATGTCGATCGGGTCATGGAGTTGCTGGCGACAGCGTTGCTTAAGCCGGACTTTCCGGACGAGCACGTTGAGATCGTGCGCGCGCAGATACTGTCGGGGCTGCGTCATGCAAAGCAGGATACACGCGGCGAAGCTGAACAAGCGTTGCGGCGAATGCTTTACCCGGAAGGGCATCCGTACCGCGAGCGAGTCAGCGGGACGGAAGAGACCGTCGCCGCGATGACTCGTGATGATTTGCAGGCTTTCTGCCAACGAGCGTACAAGCCGTCAGCCGCTGTTATCGCGGTGGCAGGTGGCCTGAGTCACGATGAAGCAGCTGCGCTTGTTGAACGCCATCTCGGGACGTGGCAGGGTGTCGCGCCCGAACTCGTGATTGCCGAACCAACGACGACTGATGCGGGGCAACGCACGACGCAGGAACTTCCTGGGAAATCGCAAGCAGATATCGCGATTGGTGGCGTAGCAATTCCTCGGTTGAATCCGGACTTCCAGGCGCTGAACGTCGCGAACTTGATTCTTGGCAGGCTCGGGTTGATGGGACGCCTGGGCGAAAGCGTCCGCGAACGACAAGGACTCGCCTACTATGCGTTCTCGGGACTTGAAGTCGGTCTGGGAACCGGATTCTGGAGCGCACGGGCTGGGGTGAACCCGGAAAATATCGACCGCGCCGTCGATACGATACTTGAGGAAGTTCGCAAGTTCCTCATCGAAGGTCCGACTGATGAAGAATTCAGTGATGCGATCGGTAACCTGACCGGATCGTTGCCTTTGGGTCTGGAAACCGTTGGGAGCATCGCGTCGATTATTGCTGACATCGGATTCTTCGATCTCGGCCTGGATTATCTACAGCGGTATCGAGCCACTGTTCGTGCGCTGAAACCCGAACTACTCGTCGAAACGATGCGACGATATGTCGATCCTGACCGGCTGGCGATCGCTGTCGTGCGGCCCGAAGGGACGACGTAACCACGATGGCATAATCATGCCGGTACATGCCGAACTGACGGATTACCACGGCCAAGTCACACAGGGACATTGATGATGAGCGAACAATCCTCGTCGACGACTTATGCGAACTTCTGGATCTATCGAGTTGATCCGTCCTGGCGACGTCAACCTTCAGCCGACAAAACATCTGCTATCGCTGAATTCGCCTCTTTGTTTGAGAAAGCTGGCGGTGAAGGCGTCGCCCTCCGCGGAGCGTATTCGACAGTCGGCCTTCGACATGACGCAGATTTGATATTCTGGGTCGTGACGGACGATATTGATGCGATGCAGCGACTCGCGGTCGCGATCAATGGTTCATCACTGGGCGGGTGGCTCGAACAGAAATACACGTTCCTGGGCGTTGCTCTGGGTTCCCGCTACACATCTGACCACGCCCCTGCCTTCATCAAAGGAATTCCGCCGAAGCGATTCCTGTCGGTCTATCCATTTGTCAAGACACACGAGTGGTATCAGGTACCGTTCGAAGAACGTCGCCAGACGATGGCGGAGCACGGACGAATGGGGCGTGAGTATCCGAACATCCTCACGAACACGATCTCATCCTTTGGGATCGCTGACCACGAGTTCGTCGTCGCGTTCGAGGCGGATGATGTTGGTGAGATGGTCAAGATGGTCGAGTATCTTCGACCTGCCGCGTCTCGCCCGTACACACAGCTCGACACACCAATTCTCCTCGGTGTCCTGAAGGAAATGCCCGACGTTCTAGCCGATCTCGGGTAGCCACGGGCAACACGTTGCAGGGCGCAGGACGGCATCATCGTGGCTAGATGACGCCGTCCTGAAAACATTGAAAAGGGGTTGAATGGGACGCTGGAAGGACGGCGCGCAGTGCGCCGTGATGCTGACATTTGACGTTGATGCAGAAACGCTGTGGCTTTCTGGAGACATGGAGAATCTGAACCGACCCGGCATGCTTTCGCAGGGCACCTACGGAGCGCGGGTTGCCGTCCCGCTAATCCTCGACCTTCTGGGAGAACGCGGCCTGAAAGGCACCTTCTTCGTCCCTGGCTGGACGGCGGAAAATCATCGCGACATCATCTCGGTCGTTCATTCAATGGGGCATGAGTTGGGACATCATGGATGGATCCATGAGTGGCCGACGAACCTGAATCGAGATGAAGAGGAAGAGGTGCTGCGGAAGGGGATCGACGCGCTGACAGCGATAACCGGAATGTCTCCGACGGGCTACCGATCACCAGCCTGGGAGTTCTCCGCAAACACACTCGATCTCCTTCAAGCACATGGTTTTGGCTACTCGTCGAACCTGATGAGTCATTTCCTTCCCTGGCAACATGAGCAGAACAAGATTGTCGAATTGCCCGTCCAATGGTTGCTGGACGACGCGCCATTCTTTCTTTTCGGGGGCGGAAGGGCTCGGCCTATCAGTAGCGCCGAAAACGTGTACCAGGCGTGGACCGAGGAGTTCCGGGGGATCTACCGCTACGGCGGATTGTTTAACCTGACGATGCATCCGCAGATCATCGGGCGTCCGGGGCGGCTGATGATGCTCGAACGACTCATCAACTACATCAACGGGTTTCCAGATGTCTGGTTTGCAACGGGAACAGAAGTTGCAGATTTCTGGCGGGATCACACACGCCAGTATCATCCCCAGACGCAAAACCCGACGAAGTAGCCTGAGGTAGCAATGACCGCGGTGCCTGCTGCGATCAGCCCCAACAATTGGCGGTGATAAACTAGGCATACGTATGTGGGGTGTCGTCTGAGGGTCTGGTGAAACGAGTGAGCGACGTCATTGACGGAATCAAGGATCGCGTCGGGCTTGAGAAAAAGCTGAGCATCAATTCATACGCTGTCGATTCAACCCGAGCTCATATTCGCATCATTGACCATATGGTGTGCCTGCAGTGCGAGCGGCAACAATGTATTAACTGTTGCCCTGCCGCATGCTACTCCCCGCAATCGGACGGGACGGTCCTTTTCTCGTACGAAGGCTGCGTCGAGTGCGGAACGTGCCGGATCGTCTGTAACGAGTTCAATAATGTTGAGTGGACCTATCCGCGCGGAGGCTTTGGTATCCAGTACCGCTTCGGGTAGCCTGGCGCTCTCGGTACGTTGGCCGAAGGTGCTGAAGGAGAGTGGTTGCGATGTACTGGAATCGAAAGCATGTGTTTGTTTGCACTGCATCACATTGCATGCAAAAGGGCGCGAATAATGTTGCAGGACGTCTTCGTATTGAGATGAAACGTCGTGGCCTCGACACGGACGTCCTCGTCAACACCTGTGATTCGATCGATCTCTGCGACATCGGGCCAAACATCGTCGTTTATCCGGAGCAGGTGATCTACAGCCACGTACAGGTTTCAGATCTTAAAGACATCATCGAGCATCTACAGGGTGGCGACCCTGTTGAACGGCTTCTTCTCGCGTCTGACACGCCAGAAGAGGTTGCGCGCGAGACGTTTTACAGAGAAGTTGTCGTCGATGGCGAGACTGTCGCAGCCGATCATTTCACGGCCATCGCTGATGCGCATTCATTCGACGGCGATTGGATCAACGAGCAGGCACGGCGGGGGTTTATCGCGCGAAAAGAATCTCACGGCGTTCAGACCATTACCGTCACGACAAAAGCGTTGCTGCGCTATCGCATCGCGATTCCGGCCGAACATCGTGCGTGATTGATCAATGCTGTGAATGGTTCGACTCAACCCAGCAAACAACCAAGTTCGGCAAGCGCTCCTGATGATCGCTGGTCACACCCAGAGGTTCCTGAAGATCCTCCATTGACGCGACGGCGGAAATTGGTCGCCTGGGCAGCGTTGCGGCGATCACTACTGATTCGATTTGCGATAGCGATTGTTGTCGTCACAGCGATTGCCTTAATCAATACGTCCTTCCTTGGCTGGGGTACTTTCGTTACTGCAGCGATCCTCGCTGTTCCTGCATCCCGCTTTCGATCGTACACCGCGGCGTTTCTGCCCTACGGACTCGTATGGCTCGTCTTCTCGTTTCTTCGCTCGCTCGCCGACGAAACGTCGATTCCCCTGCGAACAGCAGAGGTCACTGCTGTCGAACGAGCGATGTTCTTTGGCGAAACGCCAACAATCTGGCTACAGGAGCGTTTATTCGATCCTGGCGTCATTCACTGGTATGACTATCTGACGACCTTTGTCCACTGGTCGTATTTTTTTGTTCCACATGTGGCTGCGATCCTCATCTGGCGCAAGAGTACGGCGCTCTACAGCCGGTACCTGTTGACAACGATGATCACGTTATTCGTGGGGTTGCTTGTGTATTTCCTGTCGCCAGCCGCGCCACCGTGGTTGACCGCTGACGCGGCACCCCAGACTGACATCTTTCGGGTGATGGTGAACGTCGGGCGCAGCATTAATTCGACGGTGTTCGACCGGACCTATGGCGTCCTCGGCGATCCTAACCCAGTTGCCGCAATGCCTTCACTGCATCAGGCGATCACGTTCATGCTGTTCTGGTTTGCACTTCACCATAGTCGTTGGTTGGCGGTGCTCACATTTCTGTATGCGATGGCGATGGCATTCGCTCTGATTTATACCGGTGAGCATTACGTTATCGATATCCTTGTTGGCTCGGCCATCACTTCATACGCGTATTTCTTCGCTGGTCGGTGGCTGAACGTCACTGCCCCTTTTTTTGGCGGCGGACGACAGGTCCTCGCAACATCCGCTTCTGAAGCGGAAACAGCGACACTGCCTTCGTTGTCAGCGGTGCAAGACCCAGGACTGCGCGACGACAGGACGAGAGAGGAGCCGGCGTGACGGACGCATCGGCGTCGCGGTCGCTGGACGGCCAACCGTTTGAAACGACTGACGACTTGCCTGGTGTGGACGACAAGGTCTACCAGGACTCGGATGACCTCGCTCCGTTTGTTCACCCCGCCGAGGCTGATTTCGCGTCATTCCTGGACTTCTATCGTATTCGCTGGCAATACGAACCGCGATCGTTCCCGCTGCGCTGGCGCGATGGCCGCATCGCTGAAATGTTCACACCGGACTTTTATCTACCCGAGCGCGATGTCTTTGTCGAGTTGACAACGATGAAGCAATCGCTTGTGACACGGAAAAACCGGAAAATCCGCCGTCTGCGAGAACTGTATCCAAACGTCAACGTCATGCTTGTCGACCGCAAAGCATTCCACGAGATCCTGGGCCGATTCGGTTATGGGTCAGTCGACATCACGTCGCTCCGCCAGGAGGATATTGACCGAATTCTGCTCTCATCGTCAGAAATTCAGCAACGCGTTGTCGCGCTCGGCCAGGAGATATCTGACGATTACGCTGGCGATTCACTGGTGCTGGTTGGCTTGCTGAAAGGGGTGACATTCTTTCTCGCCGACCTCGCAAGGGCCGTAACCCGCCCGCTGGCGATTGACTTCCTATCTGTCAAGGCGCCAGTCTTTTCGCCTGATGGAATCACGATCGAGCGTCACCTCGACATCGATATCCGCGGTCGGCACGTTCTGCTCGTCGAGGATATCGTCAACACGGGCCTGACGATGGACTTCGTCCTCGAGTACCTTCGATCGCAGCAACCAGCCAGTATTGCCGTCTGCGCCTTGCTCGATCGCGTTGAGCGCCGCATTGCTCCAGTCGACGTACGCTATGTCGGGTTC
>JBGSWU010000119.1:0-1577 GCA_041751795.1 Thermomicrobiales bacterium | reverse complement strand
ATCTCGTTGTCGGTCATGTAGACATCGGGCGGGTAGATCAGCGCGAACGACACGCCGAACGCGCCATCTTCCATCGCCTCGGCCATGACGCGTTTCATGGCGGACATCTCATCGTCCGAGAGCCGCTCCATCTCCATACCCTTGATGTACTCTCGGAGTGTCCCGCCGCCGAAGAAGGAGCCGCCGTTTGGGGAAACGCCACGGTCCACCATCGCGTCGAGCCAGTCTCTAAAGTGGGACCAGCCGCGCATTCGATCGGACCAGTCGTCGGCGCCGTCAATCGCCAGCATGCTCGGTTTGGTCCCGGCGATTCGGCCTCCGAACGGGGCTGGTGTCCAGGCTTCGCCCATGATCTCGGTCGTCACTCCTTGCGTGATCTTGGAGAGGCAGCGGCCATCGCGCATCAAGGGAATGATCGAGTGGGACTGGATGTCGATGAAGCCGGGGCAGACGACCATCCCGGTGCCGTCGATTATCTCCCGAGCGTTCTCAGCCGGAATTCGACCCGCTGGCTGGACATCGAGAATCGTGTCACCTGTCAACGCGACATCACCATAGAACCAGGGATTGCCGGTTCCGTCGATGACTTTCGCGCCACGGATGATAACGTCGATATCGGTCATCTCACACTCCTCCCACGTTCACTATCAGGGGGCAGTGTACGATGGTCTGGGAATGACTCGGAGAGAACAGCAAATGATAACGACCCCGTTGGAGAGATTGCGGGCGATCTGTCTGGCGTTGCCGGAAACGTCGGAGCGGATCAGTCATGGTGGACCGAGTTGGTTCGTCCGCGAGAAGAAACTCTTCGTGACCCATCTCGATCACCATGACGATCGGATCGCTTTCTGGTGTGCGGCACCCGTTGGGGTTCAGGACATGTTGGTCGAGTCTGCACCGGAGCGCTTCTTCGTCCCACCGTACGTTGGGCATCGAGGATGGATCGGCGTTCGGCTGGATGTTCCAACCGATTGGGACGAGATTGCCGACCTCGCGATCGATGCGTATCGGATGGTCGCGCCAAAGCGACTGCTGGCGGAATTCGACGCTCAGCGTGGAAACGGCGCAGTTGAGTAGCAACGTCACACCAGTATGTTTCGATCACAGGACTCATGTTGGCTCGCCCCCCGTCCTATGTCATGATCGAGTGACTACCGGCGCGAGTAATCGTGACGGATACGCTCTGGTGTGATGGATCGTGTTCGTGGCAATCCGCGTTTCGTCGTCGTCGCCAGTTGGGGCGTTGGTGTTCGGATTGCGGGCCGCTCCAGGCCAGGCTGCTGAGGCAACGCTAACCTGTAACCGGTGGCCTGCTTTCCAGACGTTTGAGGTCGCCATGAGTTCGATGCGGTATTCGTAGACCTTGCCTGGCTCGATGGCTGTCGGCTGAGCATCAATCCCTTCACGATACGCGGCCCGCATCGCACCGTTTGTCAGTTGATCCGAGCGTCCATCGGGGTGAACATCGTGGAGCGACACGAACCAATCGGTGTCCGGGCAGTCAGATTCCGTGTGCAGGATGATAAACGGGTGCCCGGTGATCTCCAGGTCGGATTCGAGTGGCTCTGACGTGTAGA
>JBGSWU010000118.1:0-2312 GCA_041751795.1 Thermomicrobiales bacterium | reverse complement strand
CTGTTCCCTGTTCCATTGAAGGAGATGAGACGTGGCAACGTTCGAACCTGCAGCAAACCTGATCGCGATGGCCGAAAAGTCAGAGCGCCCAGTGATCGGTCCAGCACCGAAGGGGATGATTGGGCTCGGCAGCGGTGATCCGGATTTCCGGACGCCGGAGCATATTCGGCAGGCGATGATCGACGCGATCAATGAGGGTTACTCCAACTACCCGCCAGGTCTGGGTGACCCGGAACTGCTGGAGGCGCTGGCCGCCAAGATGGAGCGGCTCAGTGGTCAGCCATGGAGTCCGGACGAACTGGTGATTACCAGTGGTGGTTCGGGAGCGTTGTTTGCGTCGATATCGGCTTGGATCAATCCCGGTGACACCGTCCTAATTCCGGAGCCGACGTTCTCGCAGTATGCCGACATCACGCGGCTGCTGGGCGGCGAACCGATCTTCGTGACCCAGCAGGAGGACTTCCACCTCGATCTGGACGCACTCAGATCGGCGGCAAAGCAGCACAATCCGAAAATCGTCGTCATCTGCAGCCCGAACAATCCGACAGGCGTGATCTATAGCCGCGCCGAACTTGAAGGACTGGCTGCACTTGCCGAAGAGTTCAACATGCTCGTGCTGGCTGACGAGGCGTACGATCATCTGATCCACGATGGTCACGAGTTCGTCTCGGCAATCGATATCCCGGAACTAGCCGACCGGTTACTGTACGCCAACACGTTTTCAAAGACTTTCGCGATGACAGGGTTCCGCCTGGGCTGGGCAGCGGCCAAGGGTAACAAGATGGACTATGTCGGGCGCATGGCACGCTCGACTGGTGGCGGCATCAACTGGCCGCTGCAGCGAGCTGGCCTTGCGGCGATCATTGGGCCAATGGAGCCGACCGAGGTCATGCGCGCCGAGTATGCCGCTCGCCGCGAACTCATTGATGAAATGCTAGCTGGAGTCGATGGCGTTTCCTGGAATGCGCCTCAGGGCGCGTTCTACGCCTACATCAAGTACGATGCGCCACACATCAAGTCGCGTGATATGGCAGCGATTATGCGCCAGCGAGGCGTCGCCCTCCGCTCCGGCACGGAATATGGACCGAGCGGTGAGGGCTACATTCGTGTCGCCTTCGCAACCGACCGGAAGTCGTTGACTGAGGGAATGTTGCGTGTCCGTGAGACACTGACTGAGGCTGTTGAAGGTCGGCTCAAGGCCGGCGACGCCTGACCTGAGTTCCTTCGTCCTATGTCAACCGTCCTGTTCCTGTGATTTGGAACAGGACGGTTGTTTTATTTGTCCCGTATCCACCTCATGCTATCGTTGCCATACGCTTCCATTGTCATATCGAGGAGCCGTGCATCAATGAACGTCTGCCGAATCGCGCGTTTACCCTTTTCCCTCCTGAGCGTCATTCTGGCGACGTTTCTGCTGGCTGCCTGCGTCGAGGTCCAGATGGAAAGCGAGTACAACGAGGATGGCAGCGCACGCCACGCGTTCGAAACGACGATCGATCGCGAAGGCGTCGAGCAACTGTCGGCGCTCGGCGGCGAGGGCGAGTTGACGTTTGGTCCGGAAGACGGTCGGGAGCAGGCTGAATCGGCTGGCTTTGACTTCACCCCGATCGATACGGACGACAAGGTTGGCTCGCGGATCGCGAAAACGTTCGAGGACGGCGAGCAGGTTGGCGCGGCCTTTGATGAGATGTTTACCGCAGGTGCCGATGAAGGTGCTGATGTTCCGCTGGGCGCAGTGACAGGGACGTTCGTCAAAGAAGGTAGCGAGTACCGGCTGAATCTGACGATCAACTCCGACATTCTGTTCGTTGACAGTGGCGCCGCTGAAGGGGTCGAAGACAGTGGTTTTGGCGATCTTGCGGATTTCGTCGACGTGACCTACATCGCAACGTTACCGGGTGAGATCAGCGAGACCAACGGGACCGATCTCGGTGATGGCAAGGTGGAATGGGATCTGCCGCTGGCTGGCCTGACCGAGATCAGCGCTGTTTCGAAGACTGGTGGCAGTGGCAGCAGTGGCGGATTGATCGCGATTCTCGGACTCGTCGCATTGCTACTGGTTGGTGGTCTTGTCGGGGGATTCCTGTTCACCCGTCGCAAGACTCCAAGAGTTGCTACATACGGCGCCGGCGCGGCAACGTTCAACACGCCGCCGAACAGCCAGCCATCGTTCACGACGTCGAATGCCGCGCCGAACCGTTCACCATCGGGTGTGACGATGAACACCGATCCAAATATGTCGCCGTCTGGTGAAACGAAGAACACCGCGTCGAGCGGTCCACCGTCAGGGTCGATGGGCACGAACGCTCCGC
>JBGSWU010000117.1:0-6224 GCA_041751795.1 Thermomicrobiales bacterium | reverse complement strand
ATCCCGGTCATTGCCGTCGAAGTCATTGACGAGCACACTGTCACACTCCAGTTCGCCAATCCCGCGCCAGCATGGTTTGGCGTCTTTTCGACGGGCTTCGGCGGGCAGGTGCTGCCAAAACACCTGCTGGAAGGCTCGATGGGTTCGGATGCGCGAAGCGCTGAGTTCAACCTGAACCCAGTCGGTACTGGTCCATACAAGGTCGCCGAATTCCGCCCAGGGGATGTGATCCTCTTTGAGGTCAACGAAACCTACCGTGAAGAAGACAAGCCGTACTTCAATCAGGTCGAGTTCAAAGGCGGCGGCGATGCCGTGTCGGCTGCACGTGCTGCTGTCCAGACCGGCGAGACAGACTGGGCCTGGAACCTCCAGGTCGAATCGACGGTCCTGACGCAGATGGAAGAAGACGGCGATACTGGCGTCGTTCTCTACAGCGACGGCACGAGCGCCGAGCAGATCTATGTCCAGTTCGCGGACCCACGCCAGGAAATCGACGGCGCACGCTCGGAACCGTCGACCCAACACCCGATTCTCTCGGATATCCGCGTACGTCAGGCGTTTGCAATGGCAGCCGACCGCGACACGATCGCCGAGCAGTTCTACGGCGATGGCGGCATCCCGACGCCGAACACGCTCAACGCCCCGCCTGCATTCGTCTCGCCAAATACGACCTACGAGTTCAATCTCGAAAAGGCCGGTGCACTCCTCGATGAAGCCGGCTGGGTGCTCGATGGCGACGTCCGGAAAAAGGACGGTGACGAACTCTCGATCCTCTACCAGACATCGATCAATCCAGTCCGCCAAAAGACGCAGGAAGTCGTCAAGCAATCCTGGGAACAACTCGGCGCAAAGGTCGAACTCAAGTCAATCGATGCCGGTGTCTACTTCTCCTCTGATGCAGGAAACCCAGACACTGCGTCCCACTTCTACGCCGATTTCGAGATGTTCACGAATGGACCAACGGTGCCGTACCCGGTCCTCGACTACATGGCGTCGTTCAAGTCCGACGATCCCGACAGCGACCTGGCCCAGCAGGCAAACGAATGGTCCGGGACGAACTACGGACGCTGGGTCAGCGAGGAGTACAACGAGTTCTGGACACAGGCGCTGGTTGAACTCGACCCCGATGTCCAAGTCGAACTGTTCTACGGAATGAACGATACGATCGTCAATGACGTCGCCGTCATCCCGCTCGTCTTCCGCAAGGCCGTCATCGCGCACAGCAACCGGCTGCGTGGCTTCGACAGCCAGGGTAACTCGCCGTGGACACCGGACGTTCGCAACATCGCGGACTGGTACTTCGAGGAATGAACTCACGGTCATCGACGAGGCGACCAGCCAGCAGGCGGTAGCCGCACAACGCGATTACACCTACCTCACACCCTTGAGACTCCTGGGCCGCAAGCCTGGGAGTCTCGTTGTGTTTAGCTGAAACCGGAATCGATGACAGGCAGAGCGTTGCACGAATGTACCTTTGGATACATGCAAGCCGCACGGTTGATGCGCACAATGGATTGTGCGCTGGTCAGACAGCAACCTGAACGGCGTGGGAACTCCCTTCAGCCTACGTGGGAAGGGCAGAAGGCTCCTCGTATCCACCTCTACACACCCCGGTCATGGCCGGAACCTCCGGGTGGCTCCCTGGAGGTTTCGGCCTGTTCAGTTGCCGCTCGTTCTCCTCCCCGTTACCATCACCAGCACGACATGTAGCGGATAACGCCGAGGGAGCGCGAATGAGCGTCTGGACCGAAGAGCAATTCGAGGTCGTCCATCAGCATTTCCACGGCGAGGCCGAGCCGTCCTTCGAATCGGAAGCAATGCAAACGCACGTCTGGGGACGCCGCTGGGGCGTTCTCAACGATGTCGGCACGCTGCGGACGGTTCTCGTCCACCGCCCTGGCACGGAGTTGCGGACCGTCGATCCGGGAATGCGCCACCCTGAGGTCCCAGCCCTCATCCATCCTGAAGCAAAGTGGTATTTCTGGGGCGAAGATGCTCCCGACATCGACCAGATGCAGCGCGAGCATGACGCTCTGGTGGCTGCGCTGACCGCCAACGATGTCGAGATCGTCACCCTCGATGACCCACGCCCGGACGACATCAACGCGATGTTCACCCGCGACATGATGATCGCCGTACCCGGTGGGGCAATCATTGGCCGGATGGGTCCGCTGATGCGGCGTGGCCAGGAGTTGAACGTCCTCCGCACGCTGGCGCGAATCGGGATGCCGGTCCTCGCGACCGTGCACGGGACTGGCACCTTCGAAGGCGGCGGCTTCGCGATGCTCGATGAAACCCATGCCGTCTGCGCGATCGGCCATCGCGGGAACGAGGAAGGCGCGCGTCAGGTCGAGAACGTGCTCAACACGCTCGGCATCGAACTCCTCCGCGTCCAGTGTCGTGGCTGGTCGTGTCATATCGATGGTGAACTGGTCATGGTCGATCACAAGACAGCGTTGATCGCACCACACAAGCTCCCATGGACGTTCCTGGAGACACTCACGACACTCGGCAGCCGGACAATCGACGTTGACCCCGCCGCAGCCAACTTCGCCACCAACTGCCTCACCCTCGCGCCCGGTCGTGTCCTCATCGCCGCCGATTGCCCCCGCACCACCGAACGCCTCATCGCCGCAGGCATCGAAGCCACGCCGATCCCCTACAGCGAATGCCACAAGAACGGCGGCGGCCTGCACTGCTCGACGATGCCGCTGGTGCGTGACGCATAACCGGCGTTCAGGATCGATATCATTCGAGCCGTGAGATTGAGCGGTTTGCACCGAGAGGTACAGGGTTGACGAGCGGTACATCACCGGAAGTACTTATCATCGGCGCAGGCGCAATCGGTTGCGGAATCGCGCTCGAACTGGCGCGGCGAGGGCAGCGTGATGTGCTGGTCGTCGATCGCGGGGCGGCTGGGGCAGGCTCCAGTCGTCGAGCGGCAGGTGGACTGCGGGCGCAGTATTCGACCGAGTTCACGATTCGCTCGACCCAACTCAGCCAACCAATGTTTCGCAACGCCGAAGAGGAACTCGGTGGCTCGATCGGCTATGACGAGGCGGGATACATCATCCTGGCGCGGACCGAGGAGCAGGCGGATGCGTTTCGTGCAAATGTTGCATTGCAGCGGTCGCTCGACGTCGATGTCAGCCTGCTGAACCCTGATGACCTTGAGCGTGGCTGGCCGTGGATCCAGACCGACGGCATTCATGTCGCTGCCTGGTGCCCGACTGACGCGATTTTCGATCAGGTGCGATTCATGGATCTGCTGGCTGCGCGTGTCCGCGATCAGGGGATTGAAATTCGTGAGGGTGTCAGCGTCACGCGGTTACTGCGGGAGGGTGAGCGCGTCGTCGGCGTCGAGACCGACTCCGGCCCAATCCATGCCGGTATGACGATCCTCGCTGCGGGAGTCTGGTCGCCGCTCCTGAGCGCGACGGTTGGGCTGGAACTGCCAGTGACTCCGCGACGGCGCGCGATCTACCTGACACCGCAGGTTGGCGGACTGCCGGAACGGATGCCGTTCGTCGCCGACTTCGACCGCGGTGAGTACATTCGGCGCGACGGTGACCTCATCCGTATCTCCGGTGGAATCGCCGGGACCGACCCGTGGGACGACTCGTTCGATCTCGCGCGGGGCGTTGATGATGCGCGCTGGGTTGGTGAGTTGTTCCCTGCGCTCAGCGGTGCGCCGTTAACGGGTGGCTGGGCTGGACTCGTCGAACTAACGCCGGATCATCACCCGTTGCTCGGTGCTGTTCCCGGATACGATGGCCTGATCGTCGCGACGGGCTTTTCCGGCCACGGTGTCATGCACGCCCCAGTGACCGGCGCACTGATTGCCGAGTTGCTGATCGATGGCCGGGCGACGACACTCGATATCGAGCCACTTTCCCCGTTCCGCTTTGCCGAGGGGCGTCCGGTTGCCGCTTCGCGGCTCGAGCGACAAACGGAACAGGGCGACATCGTGCTTCGACCATCCACGAACGAATAGCTACTCGATCGATCGCGGAACGCATGGGTGGCGCGAGAAGACGTTGTCCCCCCCATTGATATTGGGGCCCCATTCGGGCTACGATACCCGGTGCGTCTTCGGACGGACGGCTGGATCGGCCTCTTCGATCCTAATGTACTGGCGGCGTGGCGATCGCCCGGTGGCCGCTGAGGATTCTGCAGTCAAGACAAACGATTTGTTGACCCTCGCCGGTGGTACACCGATGAGGTGTGGAAGGTCCCGCCGTGTCACGCGTAGTCGCCAGCAACGGCAATGGTAACCGCAATGATAGTCGTCGCGAGTTCACCGTCGCAGGGGCATTCGTCTCCGACCGGCGAACTCCGGTGCGCTGGATCATCTCGCACGTCGTACACAACAGGTTCTTCCTGACGATCTTCATCAGCTTCACGTTACTGGCGAGCATCCTGACGTCGTCAACCTCAGTTCTGACTGGACAAGCGTTCGACGAGGTGCTGGGTGGCGACGGCGACCGGCTCGGCATCATCGCGCTCTCGATTCTTGGCGTCGTGTTGTTGCGTGGGGTGATCGACCTGACTGCGCAGTTAGCGGTCGAAGTCCTTGGCAGGCGTCTCGCTCGCGATGCTCGCGACGAGTTGTATGTCTCGCTGCTCGGGAAAAGCCAGACGTTCCACAATCGTCAAAAAGTCGGCGACATCATGGCTCGCGCCAACAACGATATGAACCAGCTCTCGTTGATGATGACACCCGGCATCGCCCTGATTCTCGATTCGACGCTGACGATCATCGTACCGGTTCTCTTCATCGCGTTGATCGATCTCCAACTGCTTCTTGCGCCGACGATCTTCATCATCGGCTTCGTTTTGACGCTGCGCTCGTATGTCCGGCGACTGGCGCCGGTGTCCGGCAGGATGCGGGCGAACTTCGGGGCGATGAATGCCGGGTTGGCCGAATCCGTAACCGGCATCGAGGTCGTCAAATCGACGGCTCAGGAAGATCAGGAAGATCAGAAGTTTTCGACATCGGCAGGCGAGTACCGCAATGCATTTGTCCGACAGGGCGAGGTCCAGTCGCTCTACCTCCCTCCACTCGTCCTGGCGCTGTCGCTGACCGTTGCGTTTCTCCACGGCATCCTGCTGGTCGACAACGGCACGTTGACGATTGGCAATCTGGTCGCATTCATCGGGCTGATGGGTCTGCTCGGCTTTGCCTCGCACATCTCGGTCTTCACCTTTGCGCTCGTTCAACTCGGCATTGCCGGAGCGCGTCGTATCCTGGCGATCATGACCGAGGAAACCGAACTGGATGAGAACGAACAGGGTCATATTGCCCGGATCAACGGTGAGATCGTTTTTGAGAACGTGTCGTTCTCATATGGCGATACGCCCGTTCTTCAGGATGTTTCGTTTCGTGTCGAGCCGGGACAAACCGTTGCAATCGTTGGGCAGACCGGGTCCGGCAAGAGCACTCTCACGAAATTGGTCAACCGAATCTACGATGTCGATTCAGGTCGAATCACGATCGATGGCATCGACACCCGTGAGTGGCAACTCGACTCGTTACGCTCACAAGTTTCAACGATCGAGCAGGACGTGTTCCTGTTCTCGAAAACGATCGCCGAGAACATCGGCTTCTCGCTCGGCGGCAGGGCGACCCAGGAGGACATCGAACGCGCGGCTCGCGATGCCCAGGCACACGACTTCATCATGTCGTTCAAGGATGGCTATGAAACAGTCATCGGTGAGCGTGGTGTCACCCTGTCTGGTGGACAACGTCAGCGGCTCGCGATTGCTCGCGCCCTGTTGACCGACCCGCACATCCTGATTCTCGATGACTCCACGAGCGCGATCGATTCTGCGACCGAAGATGAGATCCAGCAGGCAATCCGGCGTCTCCAGGAAGGTCGGACGACCCTCCTGATCACCCACCGTTTGTCGCAGATCCGCTGGGCCGATACCGTCCTTGTCCTGCGCCAGGGCCGTGTCATCGACCAGGGCACCCACGAGGAACTGCTGGCGCGCTGCGATCTCTATCGCCGCATCTTTGCGCACTACGGGGAGGTCGTCGGTCCGGAAACCGCACAACTGACGACTCACGCCGATGGCTGAATGGCGAAGATGGACGCTGGAAATGGAAAGCTCAGTAGAGGACAGGCAGGCTACCCCTGTCATCCTGAGCCGCAGCGAAGGATCTCTCCGCGTTCACAGCAGGTGGACTCGGACAAGAAACGCAATCCTGCCGTACCAAACCG
>JBGSWU010000116.1:0-2238 GCA_041751795.1 Thermomicrobiales bacterium | reverse complement strand
TACGTTCCCGACGGACTGGTGATATCCAC
This sequence comes from Thermomicrobiales bacterium, assembly GCA_041751795.1. Taxonomy (GTDB): domain Bacteria; phylum Chloroflexota; class Chloroflexia; order Thermomicrobiales; family CFX8; genus JBBECJ01. Next base: position 2,209 of record JBGSWU010000116.1, on the reverse strand, counting down.
TGCGGGTTGTCGATCGCTTCGTGCCTGGAGTCAGCGTTTCGCCCAGGTGGGAAGAACTGACGAATAGCATCGCCGACCGTTTCACTGCCTATGGGACGTAGACGACGCTGCCTACCTGGGTCACGGTCATCGTTGCGCTTACAGCGTAGCCTCTGTATGTCGAGCAATGCATTGCGATCGTCGTCTGTTGACTGACCGTCGCCCAGCCGAGGACAGTGATGGAATCTCCACCATGGGGTGGCATAACTGCGTCAACGCCGAACCCAACGATTGAACCCAGATTGCAGTCCGCGATCTGATAGTCGCCATCACTATTGTGGATCATCGTCGTGGCGGCAATCATGTACGAACCCGCTGGGACTGACACTGAGACGACATTGGCTCCGCCGATTCCATTACTGATGTCGGTTTGACCTGAATCGTCACCGTATCCAACACTCGACCCGGCTGGTCCTGGCGGTCCGGCTGGTCCAGTTCCGCCCGTTGCTCCCGTCGAGCCTTGTGGCCCCTGTGGCCCCTGTGATCCCTGCGGCCCCTGCGGCCCCTGCGGCCCAGTCGCTCCCTGTATACCTTGCGGTCCCTGCGGGCCAACGCTATTCCAGCTGACGAGGCCGTAGCCTTTTGGACAGGTTGGTGCGACGTCAGCCCTGATGATACCGACGATGTTTTGAGCGTTTCGGCAACCGTAGTAGGTGGTGGGCGGTGTCTGACTGACGGCCACGTACATCGTCCCGGCAGTCAGTGCGATCACCAGCGTCAGGGCCGCACTAACGACCCGGAACCACCGCCTGGGCCAGATCGGTCGGAGTGATGTGTGCATTGTGAACCTCTTTGCATGTGTTCATTGAGCTGCTGAACCAGCACAACGAATTGTGGATATCGGGGTAGCGATGTGATCATCGCAAACGTGGCTGAGTGGATGGCAATAGAAGGCGGGGAGGGCCGCGATGTGAATCGCACCGGTGCCTCCTATGCCCGAATCGGTATTGTTCCGTACGGATCCAGAGCGTGGGCTGTTCAATGGTAGTCATCTAGGTCGCACAGGCGGTGAAGCCCATGATCATCAGCGAAAGGCGCCCCTGATTACTATAGACACCATCCACGAGTAGGCCGCGCATGAGACCGCACAAGCGATCATTACCAACGGTGATCGACACATTGCCGCCTATGGACGCGACACTCTCGCGAGGGCAACTTAGAACGGCCATTCCTTCGACCGTGGCAGGAGCGTTATCGACGATGATCGTGCCGACGACGGTCGCGATTGGGCCAGAGATACTGAGATCGAGCGTACCCGTTCCAGTGCCGTCAAATGTTGGTCCGAAGCCACGATAGGAGACGGTGGCGGTAGCAAAGGTGTACTGGTCGCAGAGAGGGAACGTTTCATCGTCCATCACGTCGACGTAGCCAGTTGAGGTGACCCAGACAGTTTCGGGCACGGCGGCTGACGCTGTGGCTGGAAATGCGACCAGTGCCAGCATCAGAAGCACCACACTGACGAGCATTCGTGGACGCACTATTCCCTCTTTCATCTCTATCGACTGACAGGATGCTTGTCCTATCGACAGTTCGGTTTCGATTCAGAAGCATCAGCCGAATCCGGAGGAATGCACCTGGACGTGACTGTTGCCTCTGTGCCTATATTCTGAAGGTGGAATGATTGTCAGAACAGGACGGAGACTCCCCGTTAACTCCCCGTTTCCTGGATCTTTCGTCAAATCTGACTCACGGCTACGATTGTGCGAAGCGCTAGTTTCTTAGATAGCAACCATTATGAGAAGCGGCCACGAAATTACCAAGAGAGTTCTCGTCGCTTGGATGACCGCACAGACACAATTGCCTGATCGATTGTCGATCGGAGAAATCGCCTGTTGAAGATCGCCTGGCGACAAGTGTGCAGGCGGCATCGAACTCACGCTCCGTCTAGTACGACCTGGGAAGCCCGAGGACGTGATCGGCGAGGTAGTTGAGCACCATCTCGTTGGAGATCGGAACAATCCTGTACAGCCGGACTTCGCGCCAGAGCCGTTCGATGTGGGTGTCGGTGCGGTAGCCGCGACCGCCGAGTGTCTGGAGGGCGGCGTCGCAGGCGGCGAATCCCGCGTCGGAAGCAAGGAGCTTGGCTGCGTTTGCCTCAGCGCCACACGGCTGGCCGTTGTCGAGGAGCCAGGCGGCTTTCAGCGCGAGGAGTTCCGCGGCGGTGAGGTTC
>JBGSWU010000115.1:0-2025 GCA_041751795.1 Thermomicrobiales bacterium | reverse complement strand
CCCAATCGTCCGCGACGCGCTATCACGTGCGCGGCTTGGGCGATTGCTGGTGCGGCTACCGTGGCGAAGTGACTCCGACGATGGCGTGATGCTTGGATCATCGAGGGGCGTGGCAGCGGAGCCTGTGATCGCCCTGGCGATGCATCTGGGGTTGCGGCTGGATGGACGTGACATCGCGGACGTGTTCGACACGCAAGTCGAGCGCGTCGGCGAGTGGCTGGCGACTGGTCGACGCACACTCGATCCTGAGATGGCTGATCCGTGCAAGGCGACCGCCTCGCTGGTCGGGCGGTATGACGATCCTTCCCTCGATCCCGACGAGCGTATCGAACTCGTTTCCCATCTGAATCGTTGTTCGACGTGCCAAGGGGTCATCGAGCGATCGAAGGTGGTCGATGCGACGATCGTAGACGAGATCAGGCGACTGGAATCCACGTTGGGAGTCAGCGCACCGACAACAGTCCCACGCCTTGAACGGATACGACGTGTCGCGCTGCTGACGGGCGGTGTGGTGCTGTTGCTGGTCGCGCTGCTGGCGGGTGGTTCCTTGTTCAACTCCCTGATCGGTAGCCAGCGCGGCGCTGCACCGTTGGTGGGGCAAACCATCGAAACTCCGTACGATGGCTGGCTGGTGATGGCGAGAGCAGATGGGACGGTTCATGCTCGGAACGTGGCAACCGGCGTGACGCGACGGATCTTCGCCAGCGACGACCCGATTGGCGGTATCAGTGGGGAAGTCACGCTGTCGCCGGGAGGGACACGCCTGATGTCGTACATCGGCGAATTCTCGCAGATGTCCCGAAGCCGGGTGATCGTCAACGCGCTCGACGGTCGCGAAGTTGGCCGGGTCGAATGGGAGGGTGAAAGCACGATGTTTTACCCGACCGGCTGGATCGATGAGCGGCGAATTCTCGTGTCGGTGTTCCCGGTGTTTCAGCCGAACCAGACGCAGGAAGCATTCAGCAGGCAGTTTGAAACCGATAGCCGCTTGCTTGTGGTGGATGTCGAAACGGGCGACACTCAGGAGTTCCTGCGCGGTAACGTCGCGTACGGCGTTCCGTCGCCGGATGGTCGGTTCGTCGCGGCAGCACGGCTGACCGACCAGGAAACGTTCGTGGCAGGTGCACGCGAACTCACCCTCGAGATCTGGCCGGTGGATGAGAGCGTTCACGCAGAACCGATCATCACCGTCGAAAACTGGTTATCGAACGGTGGGCGACCGATCTGGGCTGGTGATGGATCGCGGCTATTCGCGATCCAGGCAACCGACGATGACGACCAGTCGTCGGTCGAAACCCATCCGGGGCTCGATGGCCGAGTCCGAGCCCATGCGTTGGTTGCAATCGATCTCGATGGTGGCGTTCGGCAACTTGTCGAAGCGAGTGAAGACGGCGACAACGCCGTGTACCCGGTCAGCGCGGCTCCTGACGGTTTGTCAATCGTCTTTCTTCGGGCTGAGGACGCGACGGCTGGGCAAGGGACCTCCTACTGGCGAGTTGACATCGGCGGCGGAAGCCCGACGCGACTGAGCGACGCAATCTCGGAGGCGTACGGGGGGAACGGCGTTGTCTGGGCGCCGAATGGTGAGACTGTCCTCGTGAGTGAGGTGACCGTTCCCTATCTCGATCCGACTGTAACTGGTTGGTCACGATGGGGGGCATCGACGACGAACATCATCGCCGTCGAATCGGGCGGGCAGGAAACGGCTCTACTGACGCACTATTCGGTTGGGGATCGGTTGCTGGGCTGGTTGGCAGAGGACGCGCTTCCTGATCCAGCAAAACTCGACCGAGCAATCACATTTACTGAACCTGCACCCGTTGGAGGGCTCCCGGACGCGACGCGGCTTGGCATCAACAGCGCGGCGAGTAGTGATGCGGCGTATCTCACGCTCGACGACGTGTCGATTGGGACGCCAATGGTCTGGCAGATCGGCGGGAGCGACACACAGCGACTTCGTGGGTCACTTGCTGACGCGATCTGGCTTCCGGGAACGACCGGGCTGTTGACGGTATCTGGTGTTCG
>JBGSWU010000114.1:0-12155 GCA_041751795.1 Thermomicrobiales bacterium | reverse complement strand
CGGCGTAGGTCGGCTGCCAGGCGTCGGTGCCGGTGCGAACGTAGAGCCAATGTGGATTGAAGCCCGCTCCCAGCATCGCGCCGGTCTGGACTTCGAGTCCTGACCCGGCCGCCTCGACCGGGGTCGGCGTCGGCACCATTGCAAAAAGCAAGGACAACACGATGAAGACGACGCCTGATCGAGACCGACAAGTTTTCGGCATACCTCGGTCCTCCTCGAATATGGGTTCCCATCCCCGCTTCCCGCAAAATCCCCTGTTACGTCAATAGCGAGAACTGTGCCTCGCGTTTACGCAAAGGTGCGGTGTAGTTTCATTAATAATGCTGCACAATCGGTGCAGAGTTGATCGTCGTTGCGATTGTGATCGGTGCGATTCAGAGCAGTTCTTCCCCCAAGAGACTGATTTGGCTCTGTATCCAGTATGTCGCAACGTTATTGGCTCGATTACCGTTCAGATTTACCCATGCTCTTTACAACCATTCTCCCGTTCTGCTTAAGTTGCGCCGCTTGATCGAGATCGTGGGCCATTGAACATTCCACAGATTCATGTTTCTGCTTTCGATCGCGCATCGAGGAGTTAGGACGCAATTCTCACATCGTCATCCATGGCGGCGTTGCCCCTCATGCTGCACGATTGGCGACGGTGAATGATGCGTGAATTTGTTCAGTCGTGCCGTCGGCAAGAACGATCGCCGCTGTCACAGTGTGTGTGCCATCAGCGACGGTCTTCGTGTCGAAAGCTTTGGCTTTGGTAGCGCTGCCACCAGAAAAGTCGTAAGGCGCACTGTCCTCCGTTCGTCGAGGCGGGCCGGTCATTGTCGAATCGTCAAGGTACATGAGCACCCGTACGATTTCGGTGGCATTTGGAGTTGTGAAAACGTAGAGGTTTCCTGATACCTGCGCGTCCGACAGTGGGACGGGATTCGAGCGGCTTGCTGAGACGCTGTACACGATCGCAAATTCGCTTCCCAACCGTGTACCGCTTGTTACGGTAGAGGTCTGGGATTCGTTGCCGTTCCTATCGACCGCAGAGACGCGGTAATAGAACGTGATTCCAGGTGGAACCGAGGTATCAGTATAGGTCGAACTTCGAACCGGATTGCCGGTGAGTCTGGAGTATCCGCTATCCGACGATTCAGATCTGTACACGTGATACCCGAACAGATCTTCCTCGATATTGTCGTCCCAGTCGAGCGAAATCCCTGATTGCAGACTGATTGCAATCAGATCTGCGGGTGCGTCAGGTGGAATGACATCATCTGGCTCACGCGGTGGGCAAGATCCGGTTGTGTAAAAGAAGCTATCTTGAATGACCGGTGGGGTGCCATCTCCTGCGACACCGAAGGCTTCGACGCGAAGAGTGCCGGATGCAGACACGCGAATCCTTAGGAAATGATGCATCGTATTGTCGCGGAAGGCTGTCCAGGTCGGCGGCGTCTCACTTGCCCAGGGTGAGAAGTCCTTGCTAATGTTGGAACGCTTGCCACCCGGACTCACTTTCACCCATGACACGCCGTCATCCATGGTGTAGCACGACGTCGAGAGCGACGTTGGTGTGTTGGATGCTGGAACATTAATGAGTGGAAAGGTCCGTTCATAACTCTGATCGTGTGACGCGACAACCAACTGAACGCCGAGGGATTCGAAGATCGGGCCAAGTTGGCTTCGGAGTTTCACGTTCGACGGATGATTCGTTCCTTCTGAGAAGGGCGAGACATGCAGGTAGGGAATAATCCAGCGCTGACCTGCTGCCTTCGCGGCTTGAATGTCCTGGATGATCCAGTTTCTCGTCGCCTCAGGAAGACCACCGCTGTTCGTGACGGCATAGATCGAAACGAAGTGGGCGTCGCCAATGTTGAAAGAGTAGTTTCGACGTTCATCGAAACCGGTTGGGGTGGGAAATCGTGCCGACCAGTTCACATAGTTCTCGCCCAGTAGCGTTTCGTGGTTACCGTACGTCGGCATGATTGGCGATTGGCTGATAATTGGCTGCATCTGGTTGAACCACGCGTCGATGGTATTGTCGAGTGTCCCAAAGCGCTTGTCATGGTCAAAGTAGGCATAGTCGCCTCCGCCCAGGACGACAAGCGGATTGAGGGCAGCGATCTCGTCAACAATTTGTCGGGTTCCAGATGCGAGGCCGTCGGACCTTCCGATGATTCCAGTATCGGCGACATAGATCGCGTCGAAATCGGCTGGCCCGCTTTGTGGCGCCGTCCTTGTGGTGAATTCCTGGCTCCAGGTGCTGCTCGGACCGCTCACACGATATTCGTAGGCCGTTCCGGGCTTGAGGGAGAATAACGAGACTTCATGCAATGTTCCTTGTGTGCTGGATGGGCGGAGTGAGCCAGTTGCCATCAGCCAGGTCGATTCACCTTGTTCTCGGACAGAGACGATTGAGGGGTCGGCTGCATTTTGGGTTCGCCAGACGATAGTTAGCGTTGTCGAGGGATCATCAACCCAGGCGAGATGAATCTGATCGGGCCCGGAGCCAGGGATCGAGAGAGTAATCGGCAATATTGCCGATACGTGGTTGGTTGCAGTGGCAGTGACGGTGCCAGTGTAGGTTCCGCTGACGAGTCCTATGGGGTCGACGGTTACGGTGACGGTTGCCGGGGTGGAGGTACCTGTTCGACTCACCGTTGCCCAGGACACGTTGTCGGAGATTGAGAACGAGGTGGAGGTCTCGGTGTCGGTAGTCAGGCTCACCGACCTTGAAGTTGGACCGCCATTCAGTTGGACGGTGAGTTCGAGAGATGGCGCGCTAAACAGCAGTGCAGTGCTGCCATTCCCTTGACTTCCGCTGACGACGAACGCTGCATGCAGGACGATCGTTGAGCCATTTGTGATATCGATCGCTGCCGTGATGAGGTGAGTGCCGGACGACATCTTCGTCACGTCAAATGGAGTTGCTTTGCTGACTGAGCCACCGGCGAAGTCGAACGGGGCCGTCCCTTCTGTTCGGCGTGGCGCCCCTGTCATCGCCTGGTCATCGAGATAGAAACGCACCCGAACGATTTCAATGGTGTCTGGTGCAGTAAACACGTAGATACTGCCGCTAACAGTCTGACCATTCAGAGCTACAGGGATGGATCTGCTGGATGATGTACTGAAGAGAAGTGAATATGAAACTGCCGCTTGGATAGATGGCCTGATTATGCTCCCCGTGAACCCCAGAACAAGGGCGAGAAGGACGATGGTTGTAAGACGAGTCCTCAGTCGCTGACTAGTCATGCTTTACTCCAGACGCTACAGGCTGTGACGATTCCGCGATGTATATGCAGCGTGGAATATTGAATTCGCTCGACATTGATTGAAATTGCGCTGTCGATTGATTCTCGGTGCTCATCTCCTATCACTTCCAGGCCGTACACCAGACACGGCCCGAGCGAAGAGTGAGGGTAGTCACTCTTCGCTCAGGAGTTGTCAGTCAGCCATGCCAACTGAAGGTTACGGTGCGACTGCTGTGACCGTAACGTAATTGAGGTTGAAGTCCGACGAATCCATGACGATCCTCAGTGTGTGGACACCGGCTGTGAGGTTGATCCCGGTGGCGGTCACATTTGTCCAGGTCTGCCAACTGCCGGTGTTGGGGATTGCCATTGTCCCGGTAACGTTCGTGCCGTCAATCTCGACATGTGCCTTCTTACTATTGTATGGAGTGGCTGCTCGGAGCGTTAGATCGTACACGCCGTCAGACGCGACACTGACGGTGTATTGCAGCCACTCTCCTATCCGAACCCAGCCAATATTGCAGTTGCCGTCAACGTCGCTCGTCAGTTGCTTGTCGACGTTGTCGTTTCGGCACGCGCCTCCAGAGTTCCCGGCAGTTGTGTCATGGTAGCCAAGGCCTTCGCCGCCGGCGTTGTAATCTTCGGCCTCGAACCGGCCTGGCAGGCTGATCGATGCCGTTGGCGGCTCACCGCCGCTATTGTCGATCGTGAAGGTCGCCTCGACGACTTCAGTCGACCCACCGGAAAATTGAATGGCAGCAGTGATGACATGGGTTCCGTTACCGACCGCAGTCGTGTTGAACGCATTGGCGGCGTTTGTCGATCCGCCGGCGAAGTCATACGGAGCCGATGTCTCGATTCGCCGAGGGGTGCCCGACATGGAAGGGTCATCCAGATAGAACGAGATCCGTGATATCCCGCTTGTGCTGGACACCGACAGGAAGACGTAGATATTGCCGCTCACGGTCAATCCAGAAAGCGCTGACGGATTCGCACGATCTGGACTGAGACTGCGATTGATCACGTTCGTCGAAGCCAGACGTGAGGCGTTGACACTGGCAGATTGTGCCGACTCATTGCCCGTGGCATCGACCGCCGTCACTTTATAGTAGTAAGGAATGCCGACCGTCGTGGATGAGTCGGTATACGCTGATCCACTACTCAACGAGCTGTTCAGTTTGGTGTATGAACCGCCATCGCTGTCACTTCTGTACACATTGTAGCCAGCCAGGTCGGTTTCGGTGTTATCGGCCCAGTCGAGGCTGATTCCCGCAGTTGTGCCAGTCGCTGCCAACCCGGTTGGAACAGCTGGGGCGACCGTGTCAGCGATGCGCGTTGCGCTGGCAGTATCCGAGGGGGCGGACTCATTGCTGCTGGTGTCCACAGCGGTCACTCGATAATAGAAGGTCGTACCTGTAGACGCAGTCGTGTCGTCGTAGGCTGAACCACTGATCGTACTCGGCGTAAGTTTGGTGAACGGACCGGTCACACTTGTGCCCCGGTAAACGTGGTAGCCGCTCAGGTCGGTCTCAGCATTATCATTCCAGTCGAGAACGATGCTGCTGGTTGAACCTGTGGCTGACAGACCTGTCGGCGCTGCTGGCGACGTTGTGTCTGCTGGCCGCAGTGCAGAGGCAGTGTTTGATGGGGCCGATTCATTGGTGCTTGTGTCTACTGCCGTCACACGGTAGTAGAGGGTAATTCCTGATGGGGCAGACGTGTCGTCATATGACGAACTGCCGATGGTCCCAGCGTTAATCTTCGTAAACGGCCCGGATACCTGAGTAGCGCGATACACATTGTATCCGTTCAGGTCACTTTCGCCGTTATCGTTCCAATCCAGCAGGATCTTCGTCGTGTCCGCACTCGCCGTTGCCGTCAGGTTTGCTGGCGCGGCAGGAGCGGTCGTGTCCCCGATGTTATCGAATGAGAACGCCTCATTGATGTTTGAGAAGAATGCCCCGGCGGTTGGTCCTCCTGCGACGACGTAGACGACTCCATTGATTGTTCCGGCTGCGGCACCATGGCGTGGCGTCAGCATCGGAGTTAGAGTTCGCCAAGTGTCTGTCAGGGGATCATACTCTTCGTTCTCCGGGAAGGTATTCCCATCGCTTCTGCGTTCTCCGCCCATAACCTGAGCTCGCCCGTTCAACGTTCCCACGACCATGGTTCGTCGACCGGTTGGCATTGAAGCACGTGGATTCCACGTGTTAGTCGCCGGGTCATACATCTCAACGGTTGCGAGGGTGCCGTTAATCTCGCCGCTTGTGGACGAGCGGTGCCTTCCACCAAAGACGTAGAGTTTTCCATCGAGCGCGGCTGATCCAGGATTGTCACGTGGCGTGCCCATCGATGCCGCTGAAGTCCATGAGTTCGTCGCGGGATTGTAGACCTCGACCGAGGTCAACGATCCACCACTACCATCCATCCCGCCGACGACGTAGATGAGGCTTCCGATGGCTTGTGCCGTCGCTCCACCACGAGGTGTCGACATTGAGGCAAGCATCGTCCAACCCTGGGTCGCTGGATCGAAAACAGCTGCGCTTGCGACCGCTCCCGAGAACGGATCCGACGAACCTCCGAAGACATATAGCTTGCCGTTGTAGGCGACGACGGATGGATTTTCGACAGCCGCGTATGCCGTTGGCATGCTTGGCGCCTGGGTCCAAGTATCCTGCGTCGGATTGTAGACATACATCGTCCGCTGAGGACCGCTGCCGGCGATCTTTCCGGCAACAATGTAGAGGTTCCCGTCGAGCGCGGTCCCTCCGACATCAAGCCGGTCCACTGGATGCGGCTGCTTTGTGGTCCATGTCCCGTTCGGATTCGATGCTACTGCCTTCGGAATAAGGACAGTAATTTTGCTTGCACCGAACTCACCGACGTAGATTTCGCCATCGGGACCTTCGACGATTGGTAGAGGATCGTTGAATCCACTGGCTAGCTGTCTGGAACTGAGGACTGACAGGCCGTCGGAAGCAAGCTTGATGCGGGTGATATCGTCTCCAACCGAATAGTTGGTGATGAGCATCTCGCCTGCGAGAGCCCCATCAAACGAGTTCGCCTTGTACTCGATGATTCCGTTCGCAGACTTATTCTTTCCTAGATTGAACAGCGGCAGCGTGTAATTCGATGGTGCGGTAACACCCTGGTACGACCCATCCTTGAAGACACACTCATTGCGATATGGATTCGGATGACCGTAATACTTACCGGATTGGAGCAAGAGGAGGTTGTCTGGTTGTTCACCAGGGTTGTGGCCACCGCTCTTCCAGGAAACTGTGCTGCCAAATCCTTCGCACGGCGCGGTCGGCGACGGCGGGAAACTTCCCTTGACGCCCAGTCCATTGTCAGGGCCATAGATGTGGCCATTACTATGAATGACGAAGTCATACATGTTCCGCAAGCCGGATGAGTACACCTGGACATCACACGGTGACGGTCCGTAGGTGTTTTCCGGGGTTGCGCATGACCCATCGAATCCTGCCGCCTTCACGTCCGCGACGAGGAACGCCGCCGAAAGAGGTTGCTCGGCTCGATTGCCGAACTCGGTATTGTCGGAGTTCGCTGCTCCGGCCCCGGTATTGCCGCCGTGGGCGATGTATAGGCGTCCATCGGGTCCAAAGTGGATTGAGTTGATGGCATGATTGGCAATTGCTCTTGGCAGTCCAGTGATGATGTCGTCCTTGATTGTGAACCCTGGGCCGGAGAGTCTGCTGACCGTGCTTGAATTTAACTCACCAACGTTAGCGGATGGATTTGAATGCGCGACCCAGAGGATGACGTTGCCAGGAGTGGATGCAGGGTCTACCGCGATTCCCAACGTCAGACGTGAGCCAAGCGTTGTGATGACCTGGTCACTCACAAACTCCTTGTTGTCATTGAGGGTAATCGCGTGGATCTTGCCGAACAATTCCGTCACGTACAGACGGTTGTCGGGTCCCCACGCCATTGATGTTGGCATAGGTATCGGAAAGGATGACCGGTCGAATTCAAGCGTCGGACCACCTGACGTCGGTGGCGGTAGTTCCTGGTCGGTCACCGAGAACTGATCGAAGACGTAGGTGAGCGGTGCTGACGCCTTCCGATGCGTTGCGAAAATCCCGCCAAAGCTTCGTGTTCCGATTGTTGGGTCGATGCCAGCAGCATCGAAGCTGAAGAACTCAGGTGGAGCAATGGCCGTCTTGAAGTCGACCTCAGGTCCGTTGTCGATCTGATAGGTCGCACTTATTGACTGATCGGTTGGATCGGCACGGAGCGTCAGAACGATCGTTGAGTTAGAGAGATCTGAGGGCGAATTGGTCTTTGATGTAACGGTCGAGCCGTTAACCTCCATCAGGTACTCGATACGCGGTCCTTTACCCGTTGAAATCACTTCGAGCTTGACGTAATTGTCCTCGTCGTTGCCAAACCATAAGCCACCCTGCTCGCTGCGAGCTGCCCCGTATGGTGGATTCACGAGCGTCGTGGAGAGAACCGAGACCTGATTGGGTGCATCGATTCCAACTGCAAGAGCGTTATCCTGGGTGTTGGCTGAACCGGCCATGATGCCGTTAGTTGTTGTGATGCTGATGGTTCCTTGCCCACTCGTATCGACCTGGAGATTCGCAGGGATGTATCCGGTACCGGTCGTCGGCTGTGAAATGTAGGTAAACCCAGTCCCGTTACCGTTGCCGTCTTGAATCTTGCCGTGATCCTGATCGAACCCGAGGATATACGGCAAGTCGATGAGGATTTCGGCACATGGCAGGGGCGAGCAAACTGTCATCGCCATGACAAGCTCGTTGACGGCTGCTAGCGCCCTCTGGCTTTCCGCCGTTGCCCCGGACGGTGAACTGTTCGCGATGTTGGTCACTCGCAGCCGGACCGGAATCGTCGCGGATTGGAATTGCTCGGCGGTGGCAGTCAATTGCGCCTTGTAACTGCCAGGCGCTAAACCGTCGGAATTGATCGTGATGGTATGTGTGTCAGGTGCAAATGCCGCGTCAGCCCCGTCGAACGTAATCCATGGTACATCCGCCGACAGTGTGAACTCGGCTTCTGATCCGTCGCTGGTGAGAATGTCAAGCTGCCTCGTTGTCGATTCTCCGGCTGCAAGCCCAAATGACAATTTGCCGGGCCGGATGACGAGCCTTGGTGCGCCGTTTTGAACTTCAAATGGAGTATGAATGACCTGTGTCTGACCATCGTTGAGATCGATCGCTGCCGTGATGGTATGGATGCCGTTTGTAATCCTCGTTGTATCAACGCCCGGCTTCTTTGACTTGCTTCCCTTGTTGTTGAACTCGAAGGGTGCTTTGTTGGCGGTATGCCGTGGAGTTCCTCCAACAGCTGGATCGTCGAGCAGGGTAGCAGGGGGATCCAGATAGTAACGAACCTGTTGGACTCCTGTCGTCTCCGACAAGAAGATGAAGATATCGCCGGACACGATGTACTGGTCGTCGAGCGATAGTGCATCTTTGTGGTTCGGTAATCTACTGATGAGCAGTTCATATTCCTGATCGCCGATCGGGGTCGTTGCCGCGTTGGACATCGATCTTGAGGCGATCGGTGGGAACAATGATGCAGCCAGCGCGATGATCAATCCCAGGGTAACCATAGTTCGCAAGAAAGGACGATGAAGGAACCGCTGGAAACCGTTACCGAGAAGGTGCCATTCATTGTTGCCATTGTTGATCATCTTGCTGTTTCCTCGCCTGGTTGAAATCGCGACATGACGATTTTCGAGCGTTGTCGGCCCGCTCAAACGTAGTCTCTACCTCACGAGTTCGCCGAAGCGTTACCGTCAGGTAGAGATTGTGTTGAGAACCTCAGCAAGTGGAGAATTGAGCAACTGTTTGTGTAAAGGCGACTTGTGGTTTGGCTGCAGTCGAGATTGGATCGCTGATAAGGGGTATCCGCAGGATTGGTCAGTCCTCGGATTGCACAGCCAGCGTCTCTGGCAGAGTTGGATCACTAAGCGAATGCCCGGGAGCACGAGGGTGAAGGGTTGTTAACTCTTGAAGCGCAGCCTTGAGTCTCACCGTTTTCTCGGATGCAATTGCCTGTTGTTCCCTGAGATTGGATAACTCCTGGGCTCTGACTCTTAATTGCTCGTACAGAACCGAAGACTCAGCTAGTAGCTCTTGCTCACGTTGGTTCAGATCCACTTCGATTGCCTCAAGCGCATTGAGTCCGTTGTTGATTTCGGTGATCAGAGTTGCGGAGTCAGGTCGCTCGATGCCTCCGGCTTTTGCGACAGCTTCACGATCCCGTGGCGAAACAAAAGGAGTGGATTTAGCGGATCTCAACACGATGCGATGGACGCGTGAGCTAGAAACCATTGTTATTGTCCTTCAGTCAATATGATTGATATCGGCTCACCAGCGACCCTAAGCGAGGCGAGAACGAATTCCGCGGGCGCGAATCAGAAATGCTTAGGGAGATGCTGACGCTCGTGCCATCGACGAACTGTCTTGCATCAACCGGTAACCTACCCGAGCGACTGCTCGAATGTCGCCGATATCGCGTTGTGGCAGATCAAGCTTCTTGCGGATGTGGCTGATGTGGGTCTTCAGCAGCGAGACATCGCCGCCGTCGTATCCCCAAGCGTAGTCGACGAGCCGGGTCGAAGTGACAACGCGACCAGAGTTGGCGGCAAGAATGTGCAGCAACTTGAACTCTAGCGGCGTCAGCGGGATTTCCTGTCCCTGGTGAATGACCTCATGAGTTTCGACATCGAGCATCAGGTCTCCAACACGAAGTTGGCGAACTGGTTCTGGCTCGCTGACTGCGCTACCTCGCCGCCAGACCGCACGGATGCGCATCGCGAGCTGGCGGGGGCTGAACGGCTTGGTGACGTAATCGTCGGCCCCTACCTGAAAGCCCTGGATGATCTGCTGTTCACTGTTCAACGCGGTCAGCAGGATGACAGGTGTCGCGGACTCGTGGCGGATCCGTTGGCAGAGCTCAAGTCCGTTCATCCTCGGCATGCTGATATCGCTGACAATCAGATCTGGCGAGTCTGATTCCCATCGCTGGACGGCCTGCATACCGTCAGTCGCGACGATCACATTGAATCCCTCACGACGAAGGGCATAGGAGGTCACATCGAGAAGATCGATATCGTCGTCAACCAGGAGCACTTTCATTCTGACACTTCACTTTCTGCGGGGGCAATGTGACGGAGGACGAGGGGTCGCGGCGATTGGATTGTCGGCAGGCGAACTGAGAATGTGGATCCCTGCCCAACGGTGCTTTCGACGGCGATCGTGCCGCCATGGTGCTCAACAATCTCGCGTGAGATGTGGAGCCCTCTGCCTTGTCCAGCGATATCGGATCCACTGGTTTGCGTTCCCCGTACGAGCCGTTCGAATATCCGGTCCCGTTCGTCAGGGAGGATTCCCATTCCGTGGTCGGAAACGCGGATCGTCACATAGCCTTTACTGGTACTGACCGAGACAGCAATCGTGTCAGCCCAGGCCCCATAGCGACAGGCGTTGGTCAACAGATTGAGCATCACCTGGCCGAGTCGGAATGGATTGCCACAAACGATCGGTGCTGGTTGTGGACAGACAAACAGCATCGTCTGTTTGCGGTGATCGGCAACTGGTTGCGCGAGTTCAATTGCTTGCTCTATCCACGTGCGAACACTCGTCGGTTCATGCTCTTGCTCATCGGCGTTGATCGCTGAAGCCGGAGTAGCCGACAGATTGTCGATCAGTTCGGTAATCCAACTGACACCACGCTGCAAACGGCCAAGTAACTGCGGGAGATCCTCAGCGTCGATCGGTATGCCATCGTTGAGCAATTCCAGAGTGGCGTGGATAGTTGCAAGTGGCGTTCGGACTTCGTGTGCGAATGCAGCGATCGACTCATGCATGACATCATCAGAGCCAAGAACGTGTAGTGGAGGCTTGTTCTGCTGCGACTGGGACACATCGTTGAGCCGTTCGAGGCGGTTGATGAACCCATCGTCCAACCACGGAGGAGGCACCTGGTTCTGATCCAAAGATTTTGTTGTTGACTGGACGAATGTTGCCTCTTCAAAGGATGATCCTGGAAGATGAGGCAGGGTTTCTTCAAACCAATTGTGGAGGCTCATTCTGCACTTCCCTCCGCATAGCAAACACAAAAGACCGGCCTGACGATGGTCGTCGGCCGGTTGCACCACTGGCTCAGTACAGACCAGGTGCCCAGTCACGGTCCGTACATCATCGCCGCCGTATTAAACTGAACTGACACTCGATCCAGATGGAACGACTTCAGCATATTCATTGTGTATATGTTGATAGTACAGAGGCGATGCGGTGTTGGGTATCCGTGGAATCACCTACTTTTCTCAACATTGATTCAACCTTTTCGGAAAGTTACGTATACGTACATGCTGTGTGTCCTGGAGTCACGACGTGGATGTCTGAAACTTTGCATCACACGAATCAGTCATACCGTGCGAAATAGCGATGGAAACAGGACCATGTCGATCTTGCAACCATGCAGTGTACGCATATTCTGCGGTGACGGTATGGCAACCGATTCATTCGGCGCTGGATAAACCGTTTGCGACTGCCCATACGGCGAGGCGTGCCCGTGAAGGAAGTTGCAATTTTTGACGAATGTTAGCGATATGTGAATCAACGGTTCGCTCTGCCATACCGAGGTTCGTGGCAATTTGCCGATTAGTACGCCCCAAGCTGATCTGTTGGACGACCTCGCGTTCTCGTCGTGTTAGGACATCAATAGTCGTCTGGGATCGTTTGCTTCGAGTAGACGTTGGTCGCGGCAGTGTCCGTCTACTGCTGCTCCCAGCATCGAGAAGCTTACCGATCTCCGCCATCGACAGGGTTTCCCCTTCGAGTCGAATACGATTGAATTCGTCGTCGCCTAGCATCTGGCGTGCGTGATGTAACTTCGGAGTAATCCTTCGCTGATCGAACCGCTGCT
>JBGSWU010000113.1:0-2574 GCA_041751795.1 Thermomicrobiales bacterium | reverse complement strand
CTGCGGGTTACGTCGCTCTTCGGGCGTCATCGATCGGATGATCGCCTCAACCTGCTTATAGGCATCGTCGCTGATCTCTACGTTCTGCTCACGAAGCGCCGAACCGATGCCGGGAATCATCTCCAGCAACTGCGTCAGCGGGCCCATCTTCTTAATCTGTTGTAACTGGTTGAGGAAGTCTTCGAGGTCGAACTGCCCCTCCATCAGCTTGTCTTCGAGCGCCTGACGCTCTTCCTCGCTGGTCTGCTCCTGGGCACGTTCGATCAGCGAGAGGACATCGCCCATTCCGAGGATTCGCGAGGCAAGCCGGTCGGGGTAGAACGGCTCGATCGCGTCCATCCGCTCGCCGGTGCCGATGAACTTGATCGGGATGCCGGTGACAGAGCGAATTGAGAGGGCCGCGCCACCACGAGCGTCGCCATCCATCTTTGTCAGGATCAGGCCAGTGACACCCAGCCGCCGGGAGAACTCCTGCGAAACGTTGACGGCTTCCTGACCGGTCATCGCATCGACGACCAGGAGAATCTCGGTTGGCCCAATCTCGCGTTCGAGGCTTTCCAATTCCTGCATCATCGGTTCATCGATCTGGAGTCGTCCAGCGGTGTCGATGATGATCGGACTCTGGCCCTTGTCACGCGCCGCACGGATCGCGTTCTGCGCGATCTTGAGCGGTGTCTGATCGGTTCCTTCAGCATGGACGGGGATCGTCAGTTGCCGCCCGAGCGTTTGAAGCTGTGCAATCGCCGCCGGACGGTACACATCCGCCGCGACGAGCAGCGGATTCCGCCCAGCCTTGCGGAGGTGACTCGCAAGCTTTCCAGCGTGCGTCGTTTTTCCTGCGCCGTTTAAACCAACCAGCATGATAATCGTCGGTCCAGTATCAGCCGTCGTTAGCGGAACGGCCTCGGCGCCGAGGATCTTGATCAACTCTTCATTGACGATCGAGATCACCGTCTGCGCTGGCGAGAGCGACGTGAGAACATCCTCGCCGACCGAGCGCTCGCGGACCGCCGCCACAAAGTCGCGGACGACCTTGAAGTTGACGTCTGCCTCGAGCAACGCGCGACGGACTTCGCGCATTACCTCATCGACGTTCTCTTCAGTCAGCCGGCCCTTGTTCCCCAGCCGCGAGAACGCACCATTGAGGCGGTCTGTGAGTGTTTCGAACATGAGCGAAAACCCCTCCCCCAACCCCCTCCCTGGAAAGAGAGGGGGAGTTTGGTTCGATGTATCAAGTTGGCCCCTCCGAATCTCACTCCCCTCCCTTTTCAGGGGAGGGGGTTGGGGGAGGGGTTTAGTCGTCGTCCCCTTCGAAGAACAGGGCATCGACGAACGCTTCGTGATTGAACTCCGCGAAGTCAGTCGCCTTCTCGCCAGTGCCGATGTAGGAGATTGGAATGCCGAGTTCGCGGGAAATGGCGAACGCAATGCCACCACGGGCTGTACCGTCGAGTTTGGCGATGGCAATGTCAGTGATTCCGGCTGATTCGGCGAACTTCTTGGCCTGGACGAGTCCATTCTGGCCAGTCGTCGCGTCGATCACCAGCAACACTTCCTGAGGAGCGTTCGGGACCGTCTTTTGCATGATCCGGCGGACCTTCGCTAGTTCTTCCATCAGGTTGAACTTGGTGTGCAGCCGCCCAGCCGTATCAACGATCAGAATGTCAACGTTGCGAGCGTGCGCTGCCTGCATTCCGTCGAAGACGACCGCACCGGGGTCGGCATTCTCGGCGTGGGCGATAACCGGCACGCCGATGCGCTCGCCCCAGATCTTCAGTTGGTCGATCGCCGCAGCGCGGAAGGTGTCGCCAGCGACGAGCATGACGTTCCGGTTACGCGCCCGGTGGAAATTCGCAAGCTTGGCAATTGTGGTGGTCTTGCCTGTGCCGTTGACACCGACAACAAGCGTCACGAACGGAACACCACGCTGGTAGATTTTGACTTTGCGATTACGCGTTGCGTTCTCGAGCAACTTGACCATCTCGTCGCGCAGAAACTCACGCGCACGAGCCGGATCGACAATCCGCTCGCGGCGGACGTCTTCGCGCAACGCCTCGACCAGTTCCAGCGTCGTATCGACACCGAGGTCGGCCTGGATCAGCAGTGATTCAAGATCTTCGTAGAGTTCCTCGTCGATCGCGCTCCGGTCAAAGAGGGCTGTGATATCAGCAAAAATGCCCCGCCGTGTCTTTTTCAGACCCTCTTGAATTTCGGGCTGTTCATCGACACGACGCTTGAAAAAACGGTTGAGAATCACGATGGCTCCTCTGACGGATTGGTATTGCGGTCGTTGGTTCGTTTCATACTACAACGCCGCACCTCACCGGCGCGGCGCAACGTTAAGTATACCTGTTCGGATGCGCCTTCTTTGCGGGACCGTGAATGCATCGTCATCCTTCATCATCCCGAATATTCCCGGATTCATTCGACCTTCTCCACGATCATCTCCTGTCCCCGCCACTGTCCTATCGAACAGACTCGTACCTGTTCAGTCGCATTACGGAATTCTGTTCCGAGGACATGTGTCTCCGTCCATGGTCGAGCGGTACTCTCCTGAGCGTGTCCACAACGTGG
>JBGSWU010000112.1:0-3939 GCA_041751795.1 Thermomicrobiales bacterium | reverse complement strand
CAGGCCTTCGTGAAACCCTCCTGCTGCAGGACGGTGCGCCCACCTTGTCGTTACGTGAGGCTGCTAACCTGTCAGGTCGAATCGCCCGCTTTACCCTGGTAATCGAGGCGATTGGCGCGGTTGTTCTCTTTCTATTCTTTTTGGGTGACAGACCAGTCCACGTCGCCGCATGGCACGGAATCTTTCATTCAATCTCAGCGTTTTGCAACGCTGGATTCGACCTGCAGGGCGGATACCAGTCGATGATCGGCTATCAATCATCGATCATTATCAACGTGACCCTGATGGCGTTGATTCAGGCAGGCGCGTTGTCGTTTGTCTTCTTCGCCGATCTCAATTCCAAACGGCGATGGCGGACACTGGCACTGGAGTCGAAGATCATCGTCGTCGTGAACGCGACCGTCATCATATCCAGCGCGATCATCTTTATCGCGGCAGAATGGAATGGAACCCTTGCAGGTGTTTCACTGGCCGAGCGTCCACTCGTGGCCCTATTTCAAAGCGTTGCCGCTCGGACCGCCGGATTTGCAACCGTCAGCTTTTCAGACACGACGTCGATCGTCCTCTTCACCTGGGTTGCGATCATGTTTGTTGGTGGCGCGTCCGCATCAACCGCTGGCGGGGTGAAACTCACGACGGTCGGCGTAATCGGCCTGGCTGTCATTTCTACGATTCGCGGCCAGCTCGAACCGCAAATTTTTGGACGCCGGATTCCGATGCCGCTTGTCTTCCGGGCGATGGCGGTCGTCACGTTGATGTTTCTCGCTCACTTCGTCGCAACGCTGGCGTTGACGGTGACCCAGCACACCACCGGTAGCGATTTCACGTTCCTGTCGATGCTCTTTGAAGCGATGAGCGCCATCGCGACCGTCGGACTCTCCACCGGAATCACCCCGTTGCTTTCCGACCCCGCCAAAGTCATTCTCAGCATCACGATGATCTTCGGCCGTCTCGGCCCATTGACGGTCGTGTACGCCCTCCAGGTCCGTCAACACGCCGTTCGCTATCGTTTCCCAGAGGAACCAGTCCGGATTGGATAGCGCAACCGGAGTTACGGCGACGGGACGTCGACAACCTGGCCCGTCACCATATTCAGCGTCTGCAAGTGGTGAAAGTCCGGACGGTCAAGACAGTACGCAGCCGATTCCGGGTCGCTCAGCGACTGCACTTCGGCCCAGTCTTCCCGGGTCATGTAGGGACATAGCCGCTCGCCCCAGTAGCCGGTGAAGACAGCATGCTGAAAGTACGCTCGATCGATATCGGAGAGTGGAGCCGTTCGTTCGATGACGACAGTGTGCGACAGTACCTGAGACAGCCCCGCCTGCTGGGCGAGCCGAATCAATCCACGCATCGCCGTCGTGTCGCGCTCATCTAGGCGGTACTTGTCTCGATAGTACTGCCGAACTGCTGATGTCACCGCGCGTTCCAGCCGCTCATCCCAGGCGAAGAACATGTCCGGGAGAGAGCCGCTCTGGACGAGAACGATCCGGCCACCCGGTTTTACCACGGCGGACAAGCGCTGGATTCCTGCTACCGGGTCGGTCAAATGATTGATCGTGTTTGCACACCAAACCAGGTCGAATGTTTCGTCGCGAAACGGTGAGACTGCAATATCGCACTGGACAAGCGTCGCACGGACGCCTGGATCGGAGTCGAACGTTACCGCGCGGGCAGCGGCGAGATGCGGTCCGGAAAGATCACACCCGACTGCCAGCCCAGTCGGACCGACGAACTCTGCCAACCAGCCGGTGGTCAGACCGACACCACACCCTGCGTCGAGAACCCGGGCACCCGGTTGCAGATCGAGTCGCTCCATCAGGAAGCGAATCTCCGGCTCCGCAAATCGATTGAACAATGTCAGCTTGTCGCCATACGTCCGGTGTGTCGAATCGCCAAGCAAACCACGAGTCGCAAATCGCGGCTTGCGAGCTGTCTCCTCCATGCCTGCCCTCTCTTTCAAATCGACAGACGCGTCGATCTGACAGCTGAATTTTCCATTCTACGGGAGCGAACTCTGATTCCTTCTCCGGTAGCACTACCCCAACGACGCCGATCTGTGCGACGATGCATCCACACGAGCCGATTTCGGGGAGAAGGGGATTCAGAGATGGCCGTAACAACATTCACGGCAGCCACGCTGTTCGACGGCAGCGGTGCCGAGCCGATTCGCGACGCATTCATCCAGATCGAAGATGGCACGATCAAGAACGTAGGACGTAAGGCAGACCTCGGGTCAGCTGGCGCCAACGCTCGTGATCTCGGCAACGCGACGATCCTGCCAGGACTCATCAACATGCACACGCACCTGACGCTGTCTGGCAGCCGCCAGTGCCTCCAGGACGCTCTCTACGATACCTACGAGGTCAAGATGATGCGTGCCATCGAGCACGCTCGTCAGGCGATCCTTTCCGGAGTGACGACGATTCGCGACTGCGGCACGCTCAATCAGATCGTCTTCGCGATTCGCGAGGCATCTCAGCAAGGGCTGATCACTGCTCCCCACGTCTGGGCCAGTGGCGACGTGCTGACGTCGACTGGTGGTCACTGTTACTTCTTCGGCGCCGAGTGTGACACAGTCGAGGAAGCCCGCCTTGCCGTACGCACTCAGGTGAAGGCCGGTGCCGACTTCGTCAAAGTCATGGCGACCGGTGGAGGGCTGACGCCAAACACTAACCCGCGTGAAGCGCAGTTCGACGAGCGGCAGATGATCGAGATCGTCAACGACTCCGAACGGCTTGGCCGCTACGTCGCTGCCCATTGTCACGGAACCCCCGGCATCTACAACGCGATCTCGGCACGGGTTCGGACGATCGAGCACTGCTCGTTCATGGTCCCGTCTGGCGTCGGCTACGAACAACGGGCCGCCGATCAGATCGCTGAGAAGGGCATCTTTGTCTGCCCGACACTCAGCGTCGGCGAACGGGCACGCCAGTGGATGGAAGAAGAAGGCATCCAGAACCCATTCGCCGCCACTCGCTACCAGCGTCTAGAAGCGCTGCGAAAACTCGTTGATTCCGGCGTCAAGTTCATCTCCGGCAACGACGCAGGGGTGACGATGACCGGCTTTGACGACTTCCAACTCGACCTAGAACTTCTCGTCGAGCACATCGGCTTCAGCCCCGGCGACGCGATCGTCACAGCCACATCGCGTGCTGCTGAAGCAATTGGGACAGAGGAATTCGGAACACTCGCGTCCGGAAAGCGAGCCGACGTCCTCATCGTTCGTGGCGACGCCACTGACGACATTGGCGCACTCCGCGACATCCAGATGGTCATCAAGGCCGGCAAGACGGTCGTCGACAAGGTCGCCTGATCGATTCCGGCCAAACGGAACGGCCTGTCACCTTGTATAAGGCGGCAGGCCGTTCTCTTGCCAGCAACTCTCTACCTGTTAGCTAGCTTGACTGCCATGTGTTCGGCAATCGTCATACACGTCAGGTTCGTGTTTGCCCGAGGCACGTCCGGCATGATCGAGCCGTCGATCACCCGTAGCCCGTCGATACCGACGACTCGGCAGTCCGGGTCGACAACCGTTCGCGGATCATCGACCGCTCCCATCCGACATGTCCCGACGAGATGCCAGGTGTCACGGACCGTCGCCAACATCCATTCATCAAGTGCTTTGTCGTCCTTCACGTCCGCGATCGTCAGGATCGTCGTCTTCGTCACGCCGGTCGACAGTGTGATCTGCTCACTCAGCCTCGACACTGCCGGATGGGCAGCGATGGCGAAGAGCCGCCTCGCGCCGTCGCGCAGACGAATCAGGTCACGCGGGTCCGACAGCAAGTTCTCGTCGACAATTGGCATCGAGAATGGATCGGCATCAGCGATCCACAAACGCCCACGCGAAAAGTTCTGCCAGGTGAGAACGGAGATTGCCCCGGCATTGAGACCTGCTTCGTGATAGCCATTCAGGTTGCGGCTGGCGATCACCATGTC
>JBGSWU010000111.1:0-16066 GCA_041751795.1 Thermomicrobiales bacterium | reverse complement strand
GGGCCGGTCGCCCCCCCGGCCCATACTTATGTCAACTCCTACGGGGCCCTTCGTCACACGCAAGCATTTCGCGGTGTTTCATGTATCGAAGACGGCAACGAGCCGGAGTACCATCCCAGCCAACAACGATCGCTTAGCGGGTGGAAGGTACACACCGTGAGCATGCAGATCGCTAAGACTCCACCGGCGTACCAGTTCCCTGTCCGCCCACGATGCACGCCACGCCGCGCGGTCAACTACATCGCCGAGTTGCTCTCACTCGGGCTGATGGGAGGTTGGGGATTTGGCGGCATGCTTGGGGTTATTGTGGTGCTGCTGTTCGCAACCCCGATCGGATTCGTTGAGCTTACCGGCTGGTGGCGGTTAATGCTCGTTACCGGACCCGCCGGTGTGATTGCGCTGGGATATGTTGGCAGTCGGGCGATGCGCAATGATAGTGCCGAGCGTGATGATATCGTCGTCGCGACAACGCTATACATGGTAGCTGGCGGAATCATCGGTGCACCGGCACTCTTTCCGCTCGCGTTCTTTGCCGCGATGGTCGGCGTTGCGCTCGGAACAATCCCCGGCATCATACTCTGGCTGATTTACGGCATTGCACTCGTCTTCTTCACCGTCCGCCGCTACTCTCCAACAATGGATGTTGCTGCCTTCCGGCGCGACGCCCGCCGCTTGGCCGCACTGACCACCTGGCTCACGACCGCCCTGCTTGGAACGACTCTCTACCTGCTCTTCGGCAACCCGACTTCCAGCAGCGATGTCATAACCGCGCTGGGGCTCTTAGTCAGCCTCGCCACTCTCACAGCGCCGTTCGCCTGGTGGCACAGCAAGTTTCTGATCGACTGGTGGTTGAACGATATCGCGAGGAGTGGATCAAGATGAGATTACCGACGATTCAGGGCATCATTCGACGACGGATTCTCGTCAACTACAGGGTCGACCCTGGCGTCATCCAGCGCCAACTCCCAGCACCGTTC
Source organism: Thermomicrobiales bacterium (assembly GCA_041751795.1). Taxonomy (GTDB): domain Bacteria; phylum Chloroflexota; class Chloroflexia; order Thermomicrobiales; family CFX8; genus JBBECJ01. The sequence goes on along the minus strand of JBGSWU010000111.1, from coordinate 15,089 downwards.
CAGCCCAAACTGCACGACAACAGCGCCATCGCAGGCATCTGTCTGATTCGGCTGGAAGACATGCGCCTACGCGGAATTCCAGATGGATTCGGAATTGGTAGTGAAAATGCTGCACATCGAGTGGCCGTCACGTGGACTGACGAGTACGGTATCCAGCAGGAGGGCGTCTATATCCCGCGTCGCGACACGAATTCACGCATCACTTACACGCTCGGCAGCCGCCTCTTTCCAGGCCAATACCATCCCGCGGACTTCGATATCCGCGACACCGAAGGCAGCATCGATCTGACGATGCGATCTCGGGATAACCAAACAACCGTTACGCTGCACGCACAGGAAAACCTAACGATGCCGGAATCGTCATCATTTCGATCTCTGGCAGAAGCGTCGTCGTTCTTCGAGGATGGTGCGGTTGGCTACTCTGATGTACACGGTGATCGTCTCGATGGAATGCGCCTTGAAACGACGGCCTGGAACGTCGAACCATTATCGATCGATGACGTGTACTCCAGCTATTTCGCCGACGAACAGCGCTTCCCACCGGGCAGCGTCACCTTCGACTGCGCGCTCATCATGCGCGATGTGCCACACGTCTGGCACGCGCTACCGTCGATCAGCGGTACAAATACGGATCGAGGACAGCCACCGTCGTGACCCGGACGACCGGAAGACCACTACCCTCTGACTCCATCTCTTTCCCACATCTGTTTGAGCCAGTCGCTCACGCCGTAGGCAGGATGCCCGGTTTTGACCCTTTCGACATCGAAGGGACACACCTGGATGTGCCTCACGTTACGCTCATGATCGAGGAGCAGAAAGCTTTCGTCCCGTGTCTCCCCACCGCCAGGCCTTGATGATATTGGTTGCTTCCTGGAGTTCGACATAGCCGAATCCCAGCGACAAGATGAGCAGCCAGAACACATCCCAGTACCAGGCGGCGCCAACGCCAGTCACTGTTATCCCGAGCAACGTCCAGCGCCACCCCTCAAGCCGATCCACCATCGGGACACCCCGGCGAACCAGTCCACGCTCACCATCACGTCCACCGATCAGCCCCCGCAGAAAGAGCCAGACGCCGTATGCCATAACGATGATTCCGAGTGCATGAAGGCGGTAGACATCCAGTAGCAGGTCCATGGCCGTTCTCCTTTCGCGCCATCCCGGATAACCGGGACGCCGTCGTGATACGAGAACGATAGACCGACCGAGTCATGCCGTCGATTACCTGTGAGGTAACGGGTGCACGAGGATCACTCCCCGAGGACACCCAGATCGCTGGCCCGTCGGGCTGCTTCAGTTCGTGTCGAGACATCCAGTTTGGTGAAAATCGCGGAAACATGCCGTTCGACCGTTTTTGTCGAGAGATAGAGCCGTTCGGCGATTTCGGCGTTGCGGAGACCAGCCGCGAGATCGCGCAATACTTCCAGTTCACGTTGCGTCAGACCAGCCGGGTTAGAGCGCGTCGATGGACGAGGCCCACGCCGGACCCCTCGCACCCCGAGTTCACGTAGTCTGCGCGTGACGGATCCTGCCATCGGTGCCGCCCCGAGGTTGTCGAAAATTGCCAGCGCCTCCTTCAGCGCCAGTTCGTCACCATCGGCCAGCGCTCTTGCCTGCTCGTAGGGACACCCTCGCTCGGCCCAGGCAGCCGCCGCTCCACGCCAGTCTCCAGCAAGCTGTAACCGCCAGGGCTCGGCAGTCCACCCGGGTGGATGCACGTCGCCGCCGGCCAAACGCAGCCACCAGGCCAGTTCGCCCGTATGCCACGGATGTCGATGCTCGAGCGCGAGAACGTAGACAGCCCGCGCCTGCGCCGCCGTTTGAGCGACATCTCCGGCCAGCCATGCGGCTTCAGCCAACGCGGCATGAACCGGGGCAAGACGTTGGAGAGTCCCAGTCTGTCGTGCCAATGCTGCTGCTTCGTCGAGGACCGCACAAACTTCCGGATCACCGCGCCGCGCTCGAATCCGACCCAGCGCAATCAGTGCCATCGTTCGGCTGATGATTGCTGCCCGTGGACGCTGCATCACCTGCGCAGCGATTTCAGACGCCTCCGTCCACCATCCCTGGAACAAGCGGACTTGCGCCAGCCATGAGAGTGCGTACAGGCGATTGAAGTCCATATCTCGCTCCTGACAATAGGCAACCGCCTCCGTCAGATAGCGATCCGCGCGTTCGAGTTGGTACATCTCACCGCAACCGCTGCCAAGATTCCCAAGGGCACTAGCAACCATCGGATCATGTCCGGCAGCACGTGCCCGTTGCACACTTTCTTCGAGGTGGTCGATTCCTCGATCATCCCCGGAAACGAGCATTGCTGAACCAACGGTGTTCAACGCACTGATGACGATTCGTTCGATACCGAGATCCTTCGCGAGCGCAATCGCTCGCCAGCCGATCTCGACTGCCTCGTCGTTGTCACGATCGAGCATGCGCAGATGCGCCTGAAGATGGTACGAACGCGCAAGTTGTGGGCTGGCCGGTAGTGTTTCAAGCAGGGAGATTGCCTCCAGCGACGTACGCTCTCCATCAGCGTTCTGCCCAGCCATCACGAGAAGCTGTCCCAGCTCGCTCAGGATCGCGCCCTCACGTAACCGGTCCCCGGTGGCACGCCTGAGACGTGCCGCCTGTCGATACGCGTCGATCGCCTCGTCGAGATGATCGATCACCGCGCACTCGGCGGCGTACTCTTCCAGCAATTGCGCTCGGTCGGACGGTTCGAGATCGCCAGCCACCCGTAACGCTCGTTCGTACTGCGCTGCTGCCTGGAGATGAGCGTGGAGTCCGGCGGCCTGACGGGCTGCACCGGGCGCGTATTCGAGCACAGCAGCGCGATCTCCAGCCTCGTCCGCGTGGTGCGCTAGCCGAGCGAGTGACGCATCACCGGCAACACCAGATTGAAGCGCATCAAGCACCGTCCGATGGAGTGCCACCCGACGAACCGGATCAAGCGCCGACACGATCGCTTCGCGCGCGATCTCATGTCGGAACGCATAGCCCTCAGGCGTCATCCGCAGGACACCGGATGCGACACATTCCTCGATCGCACCGGTGTCCGCGCCAATGACGGCTCCCAGCAGCGGTATCTCGATGACCGCGCCAATCACTGCCGCAGCGTCGAGCACGTTCCGCCCAGCCTCCGATAACCGTGTCGCCCGCGCCAGAACGGCATCGCGTACGGTCGGCGGAACGCCCGTCGTACCAGTCGCCAGCACTTCCGTGACGAAGAACGGATTCCCACCCGTTTGCCGATGCAGCGCGACCGGATCAATCGCGCTGCCGGTCGCCAACCTTCTGACAGCATCCTCTGACAGCGGCGACACACTCATTCGCCGGATCGCCGGGGCCGTCGCGAGGTCACCAAGCACGACACGCAGCGGATGACGTGCCCCAACCTCGTCGTCGCGGTAGGTAACGACGACCAGTGCGGCTGTCCCACCAATCCGACGACCGAGATAGCGCAACAGATCGAGCGTCGCATCGTCCGCCCAGTGGACGTCTTCGACAATCACCAGTGCTGGCGGCTGACCAGTCAGGTTGTCCAGAACGGCATGGAAGATCCGGTCCCGCGAGTCCTGCGCATCGAGCAGCCGCGCGACATCACCGCCCAGGTCGTCCGCCATGTCCACCAGCGGACCCAGCGGCCGTGGCGTTGAAAGCGGGTCGCAACTCCCCCGCAGGATTCTGAACGGCGGGCGGATGCCCTGGCACAACGCCGCAATCAGCGTCGTCTTTCCCACACCCGCCTCGCCACCCAGGAAAACGAGCCGCCCTTGACCCGCTGGAAGCTCGTCCAGCAACCTCTGCAACTCGACCAGATGCGGTCCGCGCTCAAGTATTTCCATGTGTGGAGTATAGATGTGCAGGATCGAAGCGTCTGCATCCCTGAATCGAATACAGGACATGCAACATGCGCTCAACCAGGGATATTCGGAGTTCAGGTGTCAGACGATTTCGTGACGTACGGCCCAGGTCGCAGCAGCTGTCCGTGACTCAAGACCAAGCTTATTCATAATATTAGCGACGTGGTTGGCCGCAGTATGTGGGGAGATGGAGAGCGTACTCCCGATCTCCTGATTCGAAAGTCCCTCGACGAGCAACCGCAGGACTTCCCGTTCACGAGTCGACAACTGGGTAGGGCTACGAGTAGTCACAGACTCTGGGATGGCAATCGTATCTACCAACGCATACGCGATCGATTCAGACTCATGCATTGCCTTGCCCTCGCCCCATGCTACGGCGAATGCCTGCTCTCCAAGTTGTGACTTTGCCAACAAGATGTGGGACTCGAAACTTGTGACCTGTTGCGTGATCGTCGTGATCTGGAGGCCGGTTGTCTCGCTGAGCGCATCCATTGCGCCCCAGAGTCGTGCTGCACGCTCGGCATCACCGGTGCCCGCAGCGACGCAGGCTAGACCGTATAGCCCATAGAGCAAAGGGTTCTTGTCGTCACTTTCCTGACCGAGCACGAGCGACTCACATAACATCGCCGTTGCTCTCGGGTAGTCGGACAGGCCCGCTGCCAACAATCCCATATTACTGCTAGCCCAGATAATGCCTTGGATATCATTAGCCGCTCGATAAACCGCCAGTCCCTCTTCGTTCAGTTCAATCCCGCGTTCGATGTTCCCCTGGCCAAAGGCATGGACACCCGAAAAGACGGCAATATTCCCAACTGTTCGTTGATTACGCAGCATCGGGCGCAGGTGCCAGGCTTCGGATAACATTGAATCGACCGGAATGTCGGCGCGTTGTCCCATCGCGCCTATGGCTGCCAGATTCGTCAAGCAGTTCGCGATCTCCTCGACATCGTCGAGCGAACGATAAAGCGCCAACGCCTCTTCCAACGTGGATCGTGCACCATCGAAATCTCCGTGGAACAATCGGATCCAGCCAAGACTGGCAAGAACTTTGGCTCGCACATCGGCAGGTGCATCATCGTTGATCGCCAGTGCACGTTCAAGCCAACGTCGTCCTTCACCAAGAGCGCCGATCGTGTACCAGAACCATGCAAGAGCACCAGTCAATCGCAGTACGAGTACCGCGTCTCCGTACTGGAACGACCGGTCCAGCGCAAGCCGAAGATTGTCCTGTTCACTTCTTAGGCGCCTGCGCCACGACACCTGATTCGGTCCGGTCGACTCGCGATCAGCATGCTCGGCCAATTCCAGATAATACTCAGCGTGACGGAGTGAGATTGTTTTCTCTTCGCCTGATCGCACAAGCTGATCGTGGCCATATTCACGCAGCGTTTCAAGCATGTTGAAGCGAATCGCACCCGTGCTGGACACGAGTTGCTGGACAAGATTGTGATCGACAAGGGTGCTCAGTCCCGCGAAGACATCGATGGTCAGATCATGCCCGGCCACATCTTGGGCAGCCTCCAATGTCCATCCGCCCGCGAAAACCGCTAATCGACGAAACAGTAGCTGCTCGTCAGCCTGCAACAGATCGTAGCTCCAGGCAATCGCATTTCTGAGCGTCTGAAGCCGTTCTGGAGCATCACGGTGGCCACCAGTCAGTAAGGAGAAGCGATCCGACAGACGTTCAGCCAATGTGTGAGGCGTGAGCGACGAGCAACGCGCTGCCGCCAATTCGATTGCCAGTGGCAGTCCATCAAGGTGACGGCAGATCGCTGCAACGGCTGCAACATTGCTCGGCGTAATCTCAAAATCTGCCTTGACCTCCCGCATTCGCTCAACAAACAGCGCGACTGCCGGAACGATGCTCGCGACCGCGGGATCGTACTCCTGCGCCGGCTCCGGCAACGACAGTGGATGGACGAGAAGCTTGTGTTCACCTGCCACTCGCAGCCGGCTTCGGCTCGTGACAACGACGGTTAGACCAGGACAACATCGGAGCAGTTCCACGACATCTGTCGCTGCGGAGAGAATGTGCTCAAAATTGTCGATGACGAGCAACGCCACTTTCGGACTTAGGAACGCACGGATACTTTGCCCTAACGGCCGATCCGGTGATTCCTGAATCCCGAGCGCCATCGCGATAGCTGAATCAACAAGTGCGGGGTCGCGAACTGCCGCGAGTGGTACGAACCAGCTACCATCGGGAAACGCAGTGCCTACATTTGCTGCGACAGCCAGCGCCAGACGAGTCTTTCCCACACCGCCAGTCCCGGTCAGCGTCAGCAACCGGTTTGCAGGATCGATCAGCAGCGCGCTGACCGTCGCGATGTCATCCTCGCGGCCCAGCAGCGTGCTGAGTGGAGCCGGTATCCAGCCCATCGATGTCGCAGGTGAAGCCGAAACGGCTGATTGAACGTCCACCGATCCGATCCCTGCCGATCCTGAACGCGCCAGTTGTTCGCAATCTCAATCTGATGAAGACCATTCTACTCCTATGGCGAACATCTCGATGCAGACATGCCATCGTCGATCAATCCAACGGCATATCTTGCTGCATTCGCGAATCGCCTGACTCGAGCATCCCAACGCCGACATACACGCTCAGCCGTCGGATCCGTCGCACATCTGGTGACTCCCGGAGAGCATCCACGTTAGTGATGCGACCCAGACGAAATGTCAGTTAGTCATGCCGCCCGGCCCGCAAGTTGTCGATTGCTTCGTGGGCGGCGTTGTGGCCTGGAGCGCCCATCACGCAGCCACCCGGCCAGGCGCCGGAGCCGCAGAGATAAAGCCCACGGATCGGCCCCTCGTAGCTCGATGAGCCGGGGACCGGGCGCATGTCGAACGCCTGCTCTGGAACCAGTTCGCCCTGGAAGATGTGGCCTCCGGTCAGGCCGAAGCGGGCTTCGATGTCGGGTGGGGCGAGTGCCTGCATCCCGATAACTGCGCCCTCCAGGTTCGGCGCGTACTCCGAGAAGCGATGGATCGCGTGCCGTGCGATCTCGTTCCGCCGCTCATCCCAGGTGCCGTCGGCCAGATCATAGGGATAGTACTGGGTGAAGATCGAGATCGTGTGCTTGCCGTCTGGCGCGAGCGTCCGGTCGACGGCTGATTGTGCGTGAACCGAAAAGAACGGATAGTCGCTGGGGCGACCGTTGCGTGCATCTTCGTAGGCGCGCTGGAGGTAATCGATCGACGGCGCGATGTGGACGCCACCGTTCTGCCCCCAGGCATAGTCACGACCTTCCAGCGCCGTGTAGCGTGGCAATTCCTCGACGGCGAGATTGATCTTCATCACCGGCGACTCGATCTGGATCGCCTCGATGTCGCGCACGTACTGTGCAGGCAGTTCGCTACGCTCGACCAGCGAGAGGTAGGTCCGCTTCGGATCGGCGTTCGACAGGACGGTCTTGCCGAGAACCTCTTCCCCACCCGCCAGGGTGACGCCAACAGCGACGCCGTCCCGAACGATCACCTGCGCCACCTCGACGCCGGTCCGAATCTCGACGCCTTCGAGTCGCGCGACACTGGCCAGAGCCTGGGTGACGCTGCCCATCGCGCCACGGACGTAGGCCCAGTGTCCGCGCTTGCCGGTCGCCATTCCCATTGAATGGTAGAGCTTGACGTAGCCGGTCCCAGCATCACGCGGTCCGCGAAACGTCCCGATCAATCCCAGCGCGCAGGTGCTGCCCTGCATCATGTCCGACTCGAAATAGTACTCGGCGATATCAGCGACGGAACCGAGGATCATCATCTTGAAGACGTGGCTGTCACCCGGCTGGTCGAAGGCGGAGGCGAACTCGGCCATCGTCGGAGGACGCCGAAGGATGTAGCGGTCCATGATCTCGCAGGCACGTTCGACCATCGCATCGTAATGTGGGTAGGCGGTGGCATCAGCCTTCGAGAAGCGCGCGACCTCCTTGAGAAACTCGTCCTGATCTTCCCAGTAAACGACCGACTCACCGTCCGGCAGCGGCGAGAACGACTTCGGCGTCCGTGGGATCAACTCGACGCCATGCTCCCAGACATCCAGCTCGTTGAGGATCTTCTGTGGGGCGAGTGAGAGAACGTATGAACCGGTCGATGCGATATGCCCTGGCGCACCCTCGATCTCCTCGGAAATTGCAGCGCCGCCAACGGTTCCATATCGCTCCAGAATGCAGACGTCGTGACCTGCCTTTGCCAGGTAGCAGGCCGCGACGAGACCGTTGTGTCCACCGCCGATGATGATCGCGTCGTACGTCTTCACCGTCTCGCTCCTTGTTGTTCATCGTGCGTGCTGCGTCCTCTGCGCATTCTCGCGTGGTCGAGCAACGCGTCAAGTCCGTTTCCGGGTTACTGGGGCCAAAATGACGGATCATAATCAGAAAGTACGAGTACGAACTACCGAAACTTGAGGAAATGCATACTGAGATGAGGCAGATACTGTACGGACGCGTGGAAAGCAACCTCGGACATCATTCGACAACCGATTATTGCAGCCGCTGACACATTGACATAGCGTCCGCTGACGCGTAGGATGCGTGTCCAGTAGAACCCAGAAAATCGACAGTCGAGCGGTAGTTGGCACGCATGGATGTCCATTCGATCATCACCTGCATTATGTAGATGGGTGAGAACTCAAATCCGCGTGTCATTGACGCCATGTGGATACGTCACCAATGACGGGGACTCCCACTTGCTGGGAGCAATACGTCGTCGGTGATGGTGCATGGATCGATGGACAAGAACTGCCGCGCGTCATAGGAGAAAAGGGTTCGAGCACGTTTTCAGGTGGGAACGTTGGAGAGTTCACGGAGGAGAGACTCGATGGATGATCTTCGGATGTCCTTGACACAAGGCTCGCTGAACCGGCGAGACTTCGTCAGACGAGCAGCATTGCTCGGTCTGGCGATCCCGGCGGCAGGCTCGCTGCTGGCGGCCTGCGGTGGTGACGACGCAGACGACGACGGCGGCGGCGATCCAACAGCGACTGGCAGCGGAAGCGCGCCGGAAGCAACCTCGACCCAGCAGATTTCTGTTGCTGTCCCGACGCCAACACCGGCGAGCGCCGCAACAGCGGCAGCCACCGAAGCCTCCGCCAGCCCTGAAGCAGCTGCAACCGCAACTGCGCCGGCTGCCGGAGCAGGGAAACAGGGCGGCAGCGTCGTCTTCCTTCGCGAGGGTGATGCCGACCTGTATGACCCGGTTCTCAATGACTCCAATAACGTCATCTGGGTCATCTTCAGCGTCTACGAAACGCTCGTGAAGCCAAACCCGAGCGGCACTGGAATCGACCCGGGCGTTGCCGAAGCGTGGGAAATGTCCGACGATGCGATGACGGCGACCTTCACCCTGCGCGAGGGTGTCAAGTTCTCCGATGGCAGCGACATGACCACCGAGGACGTCATCTTCTCGCTCGAACGCGCTCGTGACACGGTGGAAAGCGCCTGGAGCTTCACCCTAGCACAGGTGACCGATATCACCGCGGTGGACGACACGACGATCGAGGTGACGCTGTCCGAGCCGTTCGCCCCGTTCTTCGCCGCCGTCGGTATGTTCAACAGCGGCATCATGTCGAAGGCATTCTACGAAGCCAATGCGGTCGACACCGATCTTGGCACGAAGGGACTCCTCGACGTCTCGATGGGGACAGGTCCATACGCCATCACCGAGTGGAAGAAGGACCAGTACACGCTCCTCACCCGCAACGAGTTCTACTGGCAGGAAGGTCAGCCGTACCTCGACGAGATTAAGCTCAATGTCGTGCCGGACTCCAACAGCATGATCCTTCAGATACAGGGTGGTGATGTTGACGGCGTCATTGGCCAGTTGGCGATCCCATTCAACCGCGTCGAAGAGTTGCAGAACGACGCGAACCTCCAGGTCATCATTTCGCCGGCAGCCTACAACTACTTCGCCCGTGTCAACATCGCCTATCAGGGCGTCGACGAGCCGTCCGCTCCACGACCCCCATTCGACGACATCCACTTCCGCAAGGCGATGGCACACGCCATCGACTATCAGACGCTGATCGACACCGTCCAATTTGGTATCGCTGAGCCGTCCAACAGCATCCTTCCACGAGGCGCGCTCTACTGGAACCCAGATCAGGTATCGCCTGAGTTCGACCTGGACAAGGCCAAAGAAGAAATGGCGCTCTCGGCTACACCAGAGGGCGGCAAAGCCGAAGTCCTCGTCGGCACCGGCAACGCCCAGCAGGAAGCGATCGCGACGGCACTCCAGGCCATGTGGGCCGAGATCAACGTCGAACTGATCATCACCCCACTCGACAATACGGTTATCCGCGAGCGCGACCGGGCCGGAGAGTTCGATGTCCGGCTCGGCGGCTGGACGAACGACATGATCGACCCAGACCAGATCCTATCCTACTTCGTCCTGCCTGAATCGTCCGGCCACGCCCGGACCGGCTATCTCGACCAGGAAGCAGCCGATCTGGTGGTCGCTGCCCGTGGCGAGGTAGACGACGCCAAGCGACGCGAGATGTATTATGAGATTCAAGAGCGCTGGCTCGATGGTCCGCTCTTTTATCTGTTCAACATTCCATACATCGCTGTCGTGGGTCAGCACATCAAGGGGTATCACCAGAACCCACTCGGTCCGTGGTACTTCCTCGATATGTACGTCGAGGAGTAGTCACTAGCCAGTAGTCATCAGTCCGATTGTTCGGCCATCGCCGACAGCCACTGGTTCCTTGAAACCAGTGGCTGTCGGTCGGACGCCGGTAGCTGACTACTAGAGGAGCAACCAATGTCCCGTGGTCAATACATCTTGCGACGGCTCTTGCAGATGATTCCGGTCGTCTTCGGGATCACGCTCATCATCTTCGGCATGATCAGAGCCATTCCAGGCGACCCGGCCCTGACGATGCTCGGTGAAAAAGCGAGGGACGAGCAGATCGAGATCATGCGGGACAGGTTGGGGCTCAACGAGCCGATTTATGTCCAGTATGGCTACTATATGCGCGATCTTGTCCAGTTGGATCTCGGTACATCAACCCGCTATCGCGTGCCGGTCAATTCGATCATCTGGGATCGCCTCCAGGTATCTCTCTCAGCGATGTTGATGACCGCTATCCTGACGATCATCATCGTCCTGCCGCTCGGCATGCTGGCAGCGCTGAAGAAGGACAGTGTCCTCGACAACATTGTCCGTTCACTGTTGATGGTGACGCTGCTGATGCCGACTTTCTTTACCGGCATCATCCTCATCATCATTCTCAGCGTCAAAATCGATCTCTTTCCGGTATCCGGGTACGGTGAAGGATTCTTTGGCCACGTGCGCCATCTGTTCCTGCCGTCGTTGACACTTGCACTGGCAATCAGTCCGATCCTGATTCGTACCTTGAGAACAGGCATCCTTGAAGCGATGACGTCGGATTATGTCAAAACAGCCCGCGCCAAAGGGCTCGCTGAACAGGTCGTGATCACGCGACATGTTCTCCGTAACGCACTGATCCCGACCGTCACCCTCTTTGGAATCAGCATCGGCGGCATCATTGGCGGTACCGTCGTCACCGAGAAAGTATTCGCCCTGCCGGGCGCGGGCGCGCTCCTCGTCGACGCGATCGCCGCCCGTGACTACGCGACCGTCCAGGCAGCCGTCCTGATCGTCGCGATGATGGTGGTAGTGGTAAATCTCTTGACCGACATCATCTATTCGTTCATCGATCCACGGGTGCGATTGGGGTAACGGGATGGCAGTTCCACAAGCAGAGAGCCAGGCAGGAGCCAATCTGGCTCGATCCGAAACGCTGGCTGCAGCTGTTCATACGCGACGTCAACCAACTTGGCGCAAGGTGCTCCGCAACCGGAATCTGGTTATTGGCGGGACGATCCTGCTGATCCTGGTCATGTCAGCGATCTTCGCACCGTGGATCGCGCCATACGATCCGCTCGAGCAGAACACGCGGAACACGCTCCAGTCGCCAAGCCTGTCGCACCCATTCGGCACCGACAACTTCGGTCGCGACATGTTCTCGCGAGTCATTCACGGTGCCAGAATCGACCTGCGAGTCGGCGTCATTGCCGTCATCATGCCCTTCGTGATCGGGATCGTTCTCGGTTCGCTATCCGGCTACTATGGTCGCTGGGTCGATGCGCTCCTCATGCGGATCGCCGACGTCGTCCAGGCATTTCCGTTCCTCGTTCTCGTGATCTTCATCGTGGCGGTCCTCGGCCCCGGTTTGAAAAATATGTACTTTGCGGTCGCGCTCGTTGCCTGGATCGTCTATGCCCGGTTGATCCGTGGGTCGATCCTCGTCGAAAAGAACAAGGAATACGTCATCGCGGCCCAGGCGATCGGCAGCAACGACTGGCGCATCATCCGGCAACATGTCTTCCCGAACGTCGTTACCGCCAGCATCGTCTTCGCGATGGCCGACATCGCGCTTTACATCGGTCTGGCAGCGACCCTCAGCTATCTCGGTCTGGGCGAGCGGCCACCGACACCAGAATGGGGCGCGATGATCGCCTCTGGCCAGTCGTTCATGACGACCGCCTGGTGGATCACTGCCATCCCGGGCGGGGCAATCGTGGTCACCGGTATCGCACTCAGCCTCGTCGGTGACGGACTAGCCGACATCCTGCGGCCAGGCGGTCGCTAACGGTCGCGCTGGCCTGCGCGAACCGACGAATCTCGTAGTGTGATGGGTGGATGGATGAACGTAACCTTTGATTTCTCTGGTCGTACCGTCATCGTTACCGGCGCCGCGCGCGGCATCGGTCGCTCGATGGTCGAACAGTTCGCAGCCGCCGGAGCCTCGATCCTCGCCGTTGACCGGGATGAGGCTGGATTAGCCGAGACCTGCCAATCCCTCGATCCGGCACGGGTCGTCCAACTCGTCGCTGATGTCAGCACCGAAGCCGGGGCTACCAGCATCGTTGAGACTGCTGTCGATCGCTTCGATCAACTGGACATCTGTGTCAACAATGCCGCCGTCGCGCCCCACGCGTCGATCTTTGACGAGCGCGTCGAGGTCTGGGACACGATCTACGCCGTTAACACGCGCGGCAGTTTCCTGATGACCCGCGCGGCCGCGAAGGCGATGATCGCCGCTGGGAATGGTGGCCGGATCATCAACTTCTCGTCGGGCGTGACGACACGAGGTTCAGCGGGTGCCGCCGCCTACGCATCCAGCCGGGCCGCAACCGAATCGTTCTCGCGGGTTGCCGCGATCGAACTGTCACCACACAACATCCTCGTCAACGTCGTCAGCCCCGGTCTGATCGACACCCAGCCGAAGCCACTCCCGCCGAACATGGCCGAGGGGCTCGGCAAGCGCATCCCGAACCTGCCGCTGGCACGCCCAGGTGAGCCGGACGAGGTCGCCTCAGTCGTCCTCTTCCTCGCCTCTGACGCCGCCAGCTACGTCACCGGCGCTGTCTGGAGCGTCGATGGCGGCTCCGGCATCGGCTCCCGCCCAAGCGGACCGATCATCGACGACGATCCACGCTACAACTGGGTTACTGGGCGGGAGTGATGCTCGGGATTCGGGATTCGGGATTCGGGGGTGTGTGACGATCGATCATTGATCGAGAGTTCCCTCGACGCAATCATCCTGACTGTTACGGCATACCGTTCGTGTCGAACATTCCGTTAGGGAGGACACGCCCACTCAGGGCGAGTGGGCGTGTCCTCCCTAACGTGATCACCGTGGCGGACTATCCAGCACGATCATTCAAACCATGCGGTGGCTCATTTAGCGATCAGTAGTCACCCACCCCCGAATCCCGCATCCCACCCCCCGTCACCCCACATCCACCCAGCGCTGCTCGTCGAGCGATGTCCGCATCGCAGCCAGCACGCGCTGGGCGGCGACACCATCGGCAAAGGTCGGTGCGGTCGCCTTCCGGGTTCGGATGTCACTGACGAAGCTCTCGGCGAGGTGCTTGTTGTAGCGCGCGTATATTCCGAGAGGGAACGGTCCATCGTCGATCGCTGGATCGTGCTCGGGCGCGTACTCCAGTATCGTCTGCGGCTCCGGATCGTCAATGGTGACGGCGATCAGCGCTTCGGACGACCGGCCATCCTGTTCCCAGAGCAACGTGCCACGCGAGCCATAGACACGCATTCCACCCGTCCCAACCGGCAATGACGCCCATCCGGAGCGGAACAACGCCTGCCCTCCACTGGCGTACTCGCCGATCCAGGACGCCAGATCGTCACCATCGACTCTCCCGGTCCCGCCACCGGCCAGCGGTCGTTCGGGAATGAGCGTGACGCCGTGGGCAACGACCCGCGCCAGCGGCCCACCAAACCAGATCGCGAGGTCGATCGTGTGCGCACCGTACTCGACGAAGACGCCACCGGGCGCATGCGCGCGTTGCATCTTCCAGTGCAGCGCGCGTTTCGGATCGACGAACTGTGCGTTCACACCGACGTGCTCGAACGCCTGAACCTCGCCGATCATCCCTTGCGCCACGAGTTCACGCATCCGGATGACGATCGGAGAATGGCGAAAGAGAAAGCCAATCCGGGCGATTCTCCCCTGTCGTTCGGCTGCCGCCAGCATCTCGTCCCCCTGAGCGACGGTGTAGGCAATCGGCTTTTCGCAGAGGACATCCAGACCAGCATCGAACGCCGCCATGACGAGATCGCGGTGGGTGTCGTCCGGCGTTGCTATGACCACGGCATCGAGACCGTCCGGATCGCTGAACAGGCGCATGGCATCGGTCTCAACGCGCCCGACGCCGTGCGCGTCCGCAGCACGACGCGCGGCTTCACCATCCGGATCAGCTACCGCGACGACCGCGACATCGTGCAACGACGCGAACGCCGGCAGGTGGGCGCGCGATCCCCAGGCACCCATGCCAATGATTCCGATACGTACCTGGCGATTCGCCATCGATCATCCCCTATCCAGCAGGTCAGATTCGCGAGAACATCATCGCGTTGGCGCTAGAATAACGCTCTTCACGTCGCAATGACCGGAGGCACGATGAAATCCGTACCCGACTATCGCTTCGACGACCTGCGCGCGTTCCATGACACGTTCACGCTCAGAAACTGGATTGAACCCGGCGAGATGATGCGCTATGCCTTCCTCAACACGCCCGAGTTCATGCCGCACGCCGTCATCGATCGCGATGGGCCGATCTCCAGCCTCCGCGAGGAACCTCGTGACGATCTGGCGACCACCCAAGTCCGGACGCCGCTCGGCGAGATGACGCTCGATGCATACGTCGAGCGCGGGCCTGTGAACGGCGTCGTCATCCTCCATCGTGG
>JBGSWU010000110.1:0-4825 GCA_041751795.1 Thermomicrobiales bacterium | reverse complement strand
GGTTGCGTTGGTAGTGCGAGGATGCGGTGCAAGGGGGCAGGAGCGTTTGCGTTCTTCACGCTCGAAGGTGGCAATGTTCGGACCGTGCGATATTCGAAGCGCACCGATTGAGCGTTAATTCACGGCGTTTCTTCCGATCCTACAAGCAACACTATGGGACTCTGCTCACCGACTTTCGCCCTAGGCAACAACGTTTACCCTGCCATCCTGAGCCGCCGCGAAGGATCCCCCTGCTTGTGCCACCCCAGTGTCTGAGGAGGAGAGATCCTTCGCTGCGGCTCAGGATGATAGGGCGGGTTGATTTCTCCTTCCCGCTTGTGAACGGAACATAATTGTTCTGGTTAGCGGCTCATGGACCACACGGGATTCTGTAAATACGTCAATCATAGCCATGAAACTAATTAGAAAGATCTCTTGACAACCGTCGCCACCTCCCTTAGTGTACGTACAGCACATTCGTTCGACATCGCCTGGATGCAGTGGAGGAACCTCGGCATGGCAACAAGGACTGACGACAACATCCTCGTCTGTGCGGGAACCCGTGATGGGGTGTACCAATTCGAAGGAACCTGCGCGCGGGACGGTTGGACGCAGCGAGGTCCGTACCTCGCAGGGCTCGATGTTGCGAACGTTGTTCTCGATCCGCGGGATGGTCGGACGATCTGGGCGTCGGCGACCGGCAACGGCGTCACGGCTGCGTACCGCTCGGTGGATTTCGGTGCGTCGTGGGTGATGGCTGGACAGCCGTTTGATTGCGACATGGTCTGGCACGTTGAGCCTGGACATGCGGCTCATCCAGGGCGCGTCTATGCAGGAGTGCGTCCTGCCGGTCTGTACGTGTCTGACGATTCTGGGGAGACTTGGCAGCCGGTGACAGGCCTGAACGAGCATCCATCGACGTGCGAGTGGTGGGAGGGCGGTGGCGGCAAGATGCTGCACACGATCCTTACCAATCCGACCGATCCGGATGAGTTGACGGTCGCGATCTCCGTCGCCGGCGTGTTTCAGTCGCGTGATGGTGGGGCCACCTGGAACCCGCGCAACGATGGAACGATCGGCATGGAAGAAGAAGTTGCCGAGGTGCTGACAGAAGCGCTGGGTCGCCCTCTTGAGCATCATGGTGTGCACCGGTGCGTTCACAAAGTCGTGCGGCACCCGAGCCGACCAGATGTCCTGTTCCAACAGAATCACGATGGCGTTTATCGCACCGATGACGGCGGCGCGACCTGGACGGACATCAGCGACGGCGTGTCAAGCAGGTTCGGATTCGTCGTCGGCGTGACCAGTGACGCGTCCGTCTACGTGATTCCGCAAGACATGTATAAGGTGCGCCTGAGCGGACAACTCGGTGTTTACCGGATGCGCGAGGGTGCTTCGACCTGGGATTTGCTGACGAACGGTCTCCCGATCATCGACAACGTTACGCTATACCGCGAGGGAATGGCGACGGACAATTGTCCGACTGGCGGCGTGTACTTCGGCACGAGTGAAGGTGATCTGTTCCACACGACCGACGGTGGTGAAACGTGGTCGAAGTTGGCCTCGGGGCTACCAGCAGTGCGATCGGTCAGTTGTGAACACTACTCGTAACTCGCACTCGGATGGGTCGCCAAACGTGATCTGGGATGGTTGTGACATCAGGACGTGATGACGATTCGGTTGTCTGGGAAAACCGTGATGTTGTCAACGAATCGTTCCGCGACGTTGATCTGTCTGACTATCGAATCCTGAACAGCCAGTTCACGGATTGTGATTTCAGCAGCGCGCGGTTTGACGACGTTGAAACGAGCGGTTGCACGTTCTCGGGTTGTGACTTCACGGGAGCACGATTCAACAGTTCCCAGCACGCGACGAGTGCGTTCGTGAACTGTCGGTTCGTCTTCGCGAGCCTGTTCGGGGCGCGTTTCGACGGCTGCAAGTTAATGGGGTCGAACTTTCAGGACGCCGACTTGTCCGGGATGACGGTTGCAGGAGGTGACTGGTCGTTTGTCTTCCTCCAGAAGCAGGACCTACGTCGGTTCGATTTGCGAGGCGTTCGTTTGGCAGAGTCAAATATGCAGGAGTGCAACCTCGAGCGCGCCGATTTGCGTGAGGCGGATCTGACACACGCGCTGTTGTCGGACGCACGGCTGCGTGGTGTTGATCTCCGGGGCGCGATACTGGATGGAATCGATTTGTCGACGCTGGACTTGCGTGGTGTGCGGCTTGATGTCAGTGGTTGCGTTGCGTTGGCGCGAGCCCATGGAGCAAAGGTGGACTAGAGCGACGGCCTTCATCGTGCGGCATTCAGGCGTATCCTTGGTCGATCAGCGGCCAATGGCCGAACCCTGGAAGGATCGCCGATATGTCGAATCGCCTCGCCAACGAAACCAGCCCATACTTGCTCCAGCATAAAGACAACCCCGTTGACTGGTACCCATGGGGCGATGAAGCGCTCGAACGGGCACGCGCTGAGGATCGACCAATTCTGCTATCGATTGGCTACTCTGCCTGTCACTGGTGCCACGTCATGGAGCATGAGAGTTTCGAGAACCCCGCTATCGCAGCGCTCATGAACGAGCACTTCGTCAGCATCAAGGTCGACCGCGAGGAACGCCCAGATCTCGACTCCCTCTACATGATGGCGGTCCAGATGATGACCGGTCACGGTGGCTGGCCGATGACGGTGTTCCTGACGCCTGATGGCCGTCCGTTTTACGGCGGGACGTACTACCCACCTGAAGATCGTGGGCCGATGCCGGGATTCCCGAGAATCCTCAATGCGGTCTCCGAGGCATATCGCGACAAGCGCGATCAACTAGAAGAAAGCGCCAACGGGATCACCAGCAACCTTCAGCGTCACTTCGATCATGACCCGACTTTAGGCGTCCTCAACGCGGGTTTACTCGATGAAGCGGCCCGAAGTCTCGCCGGGCAGTTCGACCGGGTAAATGGTGGATTCGGCGGGGCGCCAAAGTTTCCATCGCCGATGGCGATCGAACTCCTGCTGCGCATCTATGCCCGGACACGATCGGAACGCGCGTTGCAGATGGCCGAGTTCACACTCGACAAGATGGCACGAGGTGGACTTTACGACCAGGTTGGCGGCGGTTTCCATCGGTATGCGGTCGATGCGATCTGGCTGGTTCCACATTTCGAGAAAATGCTCTACGACAACGCGCAACTGGCACATGTGTATACCGTTGCGTGGCAGTTGACAGGTGAACCGTTTTACAGGGCGGTTGCCGACGAGACGTTTTCCTACGTCCTCGCTGAAATGACATCGCCAGAGGGTGGCTTTTATTCGACGCAGGATGCAGACACAGAAGGCGAGGAAGGCAAGATCTACGTCTGGACACCCCAGGAACTCCGCGACGTGCTTGGATCCGAGGATGGCGATCGAATCGCTGGGCTCCTTGGCGCGACTGAGCGAGGCAACTTCGAGGGATCAAACGTGCTGTCGATTCCGAATGTTGCCGATCGAATGGCCTGGCGCTCAGACGATGTCGCTGGAATGCGGCAGCGACTCTACGAGGCGCGAGCATCGCGAACCTGGCCTGGACGTGACGAGAAGGTGCTGACCTCCTGGAATGGGATGATGCTCCGGGCGTTCGCGACTGCGGCCTGGGTGTTTGGAAACGATCGTTACGCTGATGTTGCCCGGGCCAACGCGCGCTTCGTCCAGGAACACCTATATCGCGATGGGAAACTCCTGCGGACGTGGAAAGACGGCCATGCGAAACTGAATGGTTATCTCGAAGACTACGCGAACTACATCGACGGATTGCTGGCGTTGTACAGCGCGACATTCGATGTCGAGTGGCTGCGCTACGCAACTGACCTGGCCCGAACAATGATCGGCGAGTTCTATGAAGCGGGCCGGTTCTATGACACGGGCGTGACGCATGAGGCGCTGGTGACGCGACCCCGCGATGCCTACGATAGCGCAACACCAAGTGGGAATAGTGTCGCGTGCGACGTGTTGTTGCGGCTCGCGCACCTGACCGGTGACACCCATTTTGCGCAGATCGCGACGGACGTGCTGTCTGGTTTCGGCCAGGCGGCGAGCGAAAGCCCGCATGGGTATTCCCGCTTACTCAGCGCGATTGATGTTGCTGTCGGCCCGTCTGCTGAGGTCGCTGTTGTCGGTGATCCATCTGCTTCCGAGACGCGGTCGCTGATCGACGCACTTCGCGATGAGTACCTGCCACGAGTGACAATCGCGGCGGTTTCGCTGGACGAACTGGAACAGCAGGTTGAAACGATTCCGTTGTTCGCGGGGCGCGGTCAGCACGAGGGGAAGGCGACGGCGTTCGTGTGCATCAACTACGCATGCCAGTTACCGACCAACGATCCGACAGTGATGCTTGAGCAGGTTCGGGCTGCGACGACCCCTGACCCGGCGTGATGCTGAAGGTGTCGTTAGATCCGGTTGATCTGGAGTGCCGAATAGGTCGATACCGAGTAGGGTACGAGATAGGTAAGCGCGATTTTCAGCGCGACGGTCGTCGTGAGATCGCCGCGTAAAACGACATCGGCCTGATTGATGATGAACAGAATCGTGCCAACGATGAGCGCAACCCGTAGCGCGCGATTGACAACGGGCGGGTAGACCAGCGCATGCTGGAGGCATCGCTGTGAACCGCCGCCCGCCACGCGGAATCGGTAGCGTACCGGGCGGCGGCATTGCTCACAGATGACTGCGATCGTCTGGATGTCGTCGTCCGTCAATCGTCGTCACCTCACGTTCGTTCCGAGCCTACCAGAGGGTATCCACCTCAACGTCAAGTGCCATTCGGCCGGCATGGAGGAACGTCTTCTCCGGCGTGAACGGATGGAACGTCCC
>JBGSWU010000109.1:0-21842 GCA_041751795.1 Thermomicrobiales bacterium | reverse complement strand
TTCTCGGACCCAGAGGGAAATTGCGTCGAGGTCCTTCGTGTTCGGCTCAGTCTCAATTCGCTGATCTCCGACCTTGAAGTTATTCTCCAGGAACGGAAGGACATCATCGTCATCTGGCGCAAAGCGGAACCCCATCCGGATCCCTTCCAGACGGCGTTCTTCCAACCCAAGCCCAACGGCAATCTCACGCAACGTGTCGAACTGCTGCTGGGAAACGTAGTACGTCGTCTTGAATCGGAGGGGATTGAGACCAGGCCGTCCCAGGAAGTCTGGACGCTGGTCGCTGGCCTGCTGGCCCTTCGCAAACGTCGAAGCGCAGGCAACCAGAGCCACCGAGCCAGCACCGGTGTCTAGGTAAACGGGCATCCGGGCTTCTGCCAGGTTGCGTCCGATTCCTGCATACGCTAATCCACGTCGGTCGAGAATGTCGATCAACGCCAGTAGCCCAGGAATCTCGTAGTTGAGGCTGTGATTGTTCGGCGTCGCAAACAGATTGAACCCGGCGTTGACGAGTTCATCCAGCACCCACTCGTGCGCACCGAGATGGGCGCCGCCGCTCTCCTCAACCGGGTAGCCCTGAAAATTGTTCGGAACGGTTTCAAGGTTGGTGAACGACACATCTGCGTCTCGCAATAACGCAAGTAAACGCTTCGTCGGTTCGTCTTCATACACGGAAATACGGCGCGTGATCAGGCTGTCGCCCGTCAACGCTAGATTTAACTCCCCTGCGGGCATCGTGTCTGCCTCCCTTCAACAATTGGCAGGCACACTCTACTGGCAAGGTACGGTTAGTCAACCCCTGGATCCGGTGTCGCCCCGTCGAGTCGCAGCCATCCGGCAATTCGAGCCTTCACCCGCTCCGAGGATTCATCAGCCAACTGCACCCGAGGACGAGCCCAGGTTTCTCGATCCGTTCGGTAAACGGCTCGATTCCCGCGGCGATCGAGGAATGCGAACAGTTCTCCATACTGCAATTGCATCCAGTTGTATGTAACGACTGGTAGATTGGCCCCGTGCCGGTCTTCTGGTCCATACGAGGAGAGTTCTGCCGCGTGGAGATGCAGCGGATGGAATTGCCCATCAATCTGTTCGTCATCTATGTAGATTTCCCGAGAAGGCACGAGACCCGGGTACTCCAGCAGCAACTGCGTTACGGCTGCATAGAACTCAGGATAGCGCGGAGCACGTTCCGACGGCCGCATCGTCTTGAGCGAGCCGACACCGCCCGGGTTCTCTGGAATCTGAGCCAACACCTGGGTGATGGCCACTTCAGGGTCGTTCTTCAGCGCATCTCCCAGGCTGATGCGCGTCCGAGTCGACGAATGAATGAAGCGGGGAGCGTCGTCGCCGCTCAACATAATACGCCCGAGTTCATCGGCAGCCAGAGTGTTGTAAATATGAGACGAGACACGGCGGGTGATCAGGAATCGATCCCAACCGTTTTCCGGGTGGAACACCGGCAGGACGTCAACAGCAGCATCGGGGAATCGCGCCTGAACGATCTGATTCGCGACGATCCAGCCTAACGCGTACGCGAGCCGATTCGGGGTTGCCAGGTATAATTCTGAAGGTTCAGTCGATTCGGAAAACTTAACAGGATCCAGGTGTTCGTAGTGCTTTCTCGCGAGAGCCACGTGTTCAACAAGGCCACTGATACCGTCGTCCATTCGAGTTCCACACTCCAGTTCATGTCGTTCGCGCCGCAGTCGCGATTCTCCGATGAATATTCAACGCGATCGTTCGTCACGCAAAAGGATTCAGTTCCAACTGTATGCTGGAAGCGTACAGGAACTGCAAAAAGCGAGCCGTGATCGGGTCTACCGACACCGTCATTCGCTTGTTGAGTTCGCCCCTCCCGATCGTGGCATCAAATGGAGCGCTCTTGGAGGAAGTTCGACTGATCGATGCTGATCCGCCGCGAGTCCGAGCTGCTGGTATGCGAGATCGGTGACGAAGATCTGCAACTCAACATCATGGTACGCATCATCCGGCTTGAATGTCAGCGCGTGGATCGTTCCATGCTGGACATCGTCAGTTAGCACGCCATGGAGCACGTTGGTCGCTTGGTCGTCTGAGACCGACTCACTTCGTTCAAGAGGGCGGACATGCTCCGGTCGAACGACAACGTCGACTTCACCATGAATTCCGCTCAAGTCGCTGACTTTCAGGATGCCGATTGGTGTCGTCACGTCAATCGAGTCACCGGTCGAAGCAATGACGGTGCCAGGGATGACGTTGACAGACCGGACTATCTCAGCGACGCGCCGGCTTGATGGTCGCATCAGCAGTTGACGCGGGGCTGAAATCTGCAACAGCGAACCCCGATCGATCAACACGATCCGATCAGCGATCTCATAGGCTTCTTCAAGTTCAGTTGTTGCAAGCAGGACAGGCACATTGATCAACCGTCGAAGTTCCGCGAGTTCAGCCCTCGCCTGACGACGCGTTCCCGAATCGAGTGACGCGAATGGATCATCGAGGAGCAGAATATCGGGATCTAGCGAGAGCGCTCGTGCCAGTCCAGCGCGTTGCCGTTCGATTTCTGAGAGATCCGCCGGGACGACATCCGCGATGCGTGTCAATTGCAGCAACTCAAGCAACTCTTCGACCCGACGCGCAGCGGCGCGAAGCTGATCCGGAGTCTGGTCGCGGCGTCGCGTGAGCGAGAAGCCAACGTTCTCGGCTACGGTCAGATGAGGAAACAGTTGGTGCGCTTGCGGAACATAACCAACGTGCCGATCGGTTGGCGGCACTGAAACACCTAGGCCGGTGGAAAATACTGATTCTTCGCGGATCGTGATTGAGCCCGAATCCGGGACGAATACACCGGCAATCGACCTCAGGATGACTGTTTTTCCTGACCCAGCTCGCCCGACAAGCGTCAGTAACTCGTCGCCCATCTCGAATGAGAGCGAGAGCATGAAAACCTTCAGCCTAGTTTCAAGCGTCACCGTCAGCGCAGTCACACCCAATAGCCTACCCGGAATCGCGTCGTCGTGCAGGCGACGACCCTTCCTGCCCTGTTAGACTCCGTGACCGTTGCACAGGGCAGACGGATAATCCAGAAGGAGTCGGGATGGCACACGGGGTCTGGCAGTATCAATGTGAACGTTGCGATCATCGTGAAGAACTCGATTCCCGTTCCTGGCGTTGCCCCCAATGCGGTGGTGCGTTCGGAATGATCGGGCCGAATACCCTCACGGTAAGCGACATCGCTTCAGGAGTTGACTCGCTGTGGCGCTACGAGTCTGTCCTGCCTGCTCATTCGAACAACCTCCGTAGCCTCGGCGAAGGGATGACACCGCTGATTACCGGCACACTCGCTGGACGATCGGTGTCTTTCAAACTCGACAGTCTCCTTCCGACCGGATCATTCAAGGACCGGGGTGCTGCTGTATTTGCAGCGCATCTCCGGCGGCTAGGACTGCGAAGGGTCATTGTTGATTCGTCGGGGAATGCCGCCGCTGCATTCGCCGGGTATTGCGCTGCCAATGAACTCGATTGCACTGTTTATGCCCCTTCGTCGACCTCGCTCGGCAAACTGGTTCAGGCGAGGGCGTTTGGTGCGACCGTTCATTTGATCGAGGGTAATCGGGACGCGGTCGCCGAAGCGGCACAGCAAGCGGCAGAGGCCGACGAATCCTCATTCTATGCCAGCCATAACTGGCATGCGGTTTTTGTTGAAGGTGTCAAAACCTGGGCGATCGAGGTTTGGGAGCAACTCGGCAGACGTGCTCCAACCGCGGCGTTCGTACCAACGGGTGGTGGCAGTGCGTTCGTTGGAGGACGCCGGGGATTTGAGGCTGTCGGCGAGTTGCCTCGGCTCGTTGCGGCCCAACCGGAGGGCTGTGCCCCAGTTGTCGCTGCATGGGAGGCTCACGACGATGTCATCACACCAGTTACCCCTGGTGCAACAATCGCTGAAGGAACGCGCATCGGAGCTCCAGCGCGGGGTGGGCAGATATTGGCAGCGTTGCGAGATTCCGGTGGCTGGGCGGAGGCCGTGGACGACTCGCTCATCGCGTCGACGATGCGTGCGCTATTCAACCAGGGAATCTACGTCGAGCCGACTGCGGCAGTGGGAGCCGCAGCGTTCGTTTCGGCTGTACAGCGGGGCGCAGAAATCCCTGACGGCGACATCGTCGTCCTCATAACCGGCAATGGATTGAAAGCAACGGAAACGATCGGCGCACTCGTCTGAGCGCATGGCGACAGGCTACCGTATCCTTTGCCGGGATCTTTAGTGGTAGCAATGAATACGCCTGCGGAGGCGACACACAACACGGGAAACGAGGGGAACACTGATGTCCGAAAAGGTAACGGGCGGCGCGGCAGCAATTGCCGCACTCGAAGCTGCGGGAGTCGACGTCGTTTTTGGTATTCCGGGCGTTCATACGCTCGCGCTGTACGACGCACTGCACGATCGAGGAATACGTCATATCCTCGCGCGTCACGAACAGGGTGCCGGATTCATGGCCGATGGATACGCCAGGGCGACCGGCAAGCCCGGCGTTGCGCTCATCATCACTGGACCAGGCATCACGAATGTAGCAACTCCGGTCGGTGAGGCATATGCCGACTCTTCGCCCGTGGTCATCATCTCCTCGCAGGTCGAACGACCATACGCCGGAAAGATGCGCGGCAACCTGCACGACATCAGGGACCAATCCGGGTTGATGAGTGTCGTGACAAAGCGGTCAACGGCCGTCGACACGTTCGATCGTATCGCTGAATCGGTGTTCGGCGCGGTTCGTGAAGCGAGCCAAGGTCGCCCCCGACCAACTCATGTTGAGCTTCCGCTGGACCTGCTCGCCGAAACGGGGACGTTCGAAGCACCATTGCTCGCGTCAGGCTATCGACCAGCACCGACTCGTAAACAGATCACCCAGGCAGCCGATTTGCTCGCAAACGCCAACAGACCGCTGATCTACGTCGGTGGCGGAGCGACCGAAGCCAGTGCCTCAATCACAGAGCTGGCAGAAATGCTCGGCGCTCCGGTTATCTGCTCGATCATGGGCAAGGGCATTGTCTCGGATAATCACCCGTACAGCCTCGGACATGCGTGGGATCCGTGGGGATCAGAGAACCCGGCGGATGAACTGCTGGCGTCATGCGATGCAGTTATCGTCTTCGGCAGCAAACTCGGCGCTCAGGAAACCAATTACTGGGCGATGCCACTTCCCAAGACGATGATTCGCGTCGACATCGACCCGGACGAACTCGACCTCAACTACCCCGATCCAACCCTCGGTATCGCTGCCGATTCAGGAGCGACGGCAGATGCACTTGTCGAAGCCCTGCGACAGCTCGGGTCGGTGGTTCCGAAGATCCCGGCGGATGAAGTCGCCCAACTCCGTAAAAAGATCGACGCTTCCCACACCGACGACGTGTACTTCCCGTACATTGCTGCCCTGCGCGATGCCATTCCTCAGGAAGGGATCATCGTCCAGGACATGACGATGATGTCATACCGGATGAACGACGCTTTCCCGTCGTATTATCCGCGCACGTATCTTTTCCCTTCCAGTTACGGAACGCTCGGATTCTCGGTTCCGGCAGCGATCGGCGCGAAGATCGGCAAACCGGATTCGCCAGTGGTCGCTGTCGTCGGTGATGGTGGTTTCCAGTTCACGATGCAGGAGCTCGCGACGGCGATTCAGTTCGATGTCACGCTACCAATCGTGATTTTTAATGACTCGACATATACCGCGGTTGAGCAGGCGATGAAGCACGAGTTCAGTGGCAGAGCAATGGCAACGGATCTTGTCAACCCTGACTATGTGAAACTTGCCGACGCGTATTCAGTTCCCGGCATTCGAGCGGAATCTCCGGCGGCGCTCAAGGAGGCTGTTCTCGCAGCGTTTGAGCGTCAGGGGCCGACGATCATCGATGTCCCGATCCCTCGAATGTAACGCTCCGATCACGTCAGAAATCGTGGCTGGTAACCGTCGCTCGCTTGATGGTCGCCAGCCATTCTGCTTTCCGTGGTATTGCATGCAGTCAGATTGCCGTTACACTTGGTGTACACATCTTGCGACATACGTCACCGTGGGCCGATGGCTACATCGTTCTGCACTATGCAGGGAAGTGACGTACAACGATGGACGATCACTCAACGCGAGAGTCAATCCATGTTCCTCGGGGCGATGCCTGGATCGCGTGCGGAATGTCTGCGCTTGCGCTCGGCCTCTGGCTGCTGGATCGCAATGATCCATTTCTGCTGACGATGTGGGGAGTTGGACTATTGATTCTCGGTATTGTCGCGACTGTCCTCGGGCTAGGTCTTCTACTCCGTATCTGGGACTGAAAAACCGACAATTCGTCGACATTACGCTGGAGTCAATTGCGATTCTCAGCACGGTAATTGTTAGCGTTTCACGAATTATGTGTCGCGCAATTGTGGCACGCCTCTTGCCTTATCACGCGTTGTTAAGGCCGGGTGCTTGGACCCGTGCGAAGGAGGATATGCGATGTCAGCGCGTGAACCGTACGATCAGGAACGAATTGTTCGAAAGACCGAAGTTCACGAACAGCCGACCGAATCGTTACGCACGACGAATGTCGTCCGCCGTGAGCCCGAGGCTGTCGTCCCGGATCGGGCGGTCTATGGGCACGATCATGTCGTCCGTGAAGATGTCGTTGTCAACCGACCTGCCGTGCGCCACGAATATGCAGATAGCGCGATCAGCGAAGACGTGACGATCGACCATGTTCTCGCTCGCCGGGCATTGCTGGATCGCCTGAGCAGCGGAATCTGGTTCGTCGTCGGCTTGCTCGAAGTTGCAATCGGTCTCCGAATCGCGTTCAAGCTCCTTGAAGCCAACGAATCGAGTGGGTTCGTCACGTTCATCTATGGGTTCACCGAACCTTTTGTTCGCCCATTTCAAGGAATCTTCGATGATCCCGCAGCCGATGGTGCCGTTCTTGATTCCGCTGCGGTGATGGCGATGATCATCTGGGCCCTCGTGGCGTGGGCGGTTGTACGCCTGCTCTGGCTCGTGATGGATCGGTCTGAAACGGGAGTTCGCCGGTCAGTCCGCGAAATGCATAGCGACAACCTGTAGCCTGACAGCCTTTCTCACTTTCACTTCCTCCCCTTTTCCCACGGGGCGACCTTCAGCCAGGTCGCCCCGTTTTGCCTGGTCAACTGCAGGCTATACTGCTCCAAATAAATAGGGAGGATCAGGGATGAGCGCACGACCAACAGCAGATCGAATCAGCGGGTTCGGAACATCGGTGTTCAGCGAAATGAGCCGGCTTGCTGTCGAGCATCAGGCGATTAATCTCGGTCAGGGCTTCCCCGATTTTGAAGGACCTGACTTCGTCAAGGACGCCGCTATCGCTGCGATCACATCTGATCTGAATCAGTACGCACCGTCCCACGGCACTGCCCGGTTGCGCCAAGCGATCGCGCGCGACTGGGCACGTCGCTACGATCGTGAGATCGATACAAACAGCCAGGTCACGGTGACGACCGGCGCGACCGAAGCAATTTTCGTTGCGATGCTCGCCTTCCTCAATCCCGGCGACGAGATCATCTTCTTCGAGCCGTTTTACGATGCATATGTTGCAAACGTTGCCATTGCCGGTGCATCGCCGCGCGTCGTCCGACTTCATGCGCCGGATTGGCACTTCGATCTAGACGAGCTTGCTGCAGCCTTCACCGACAAGACACGGCTGTTCCTTCTCAACACACCTCACAATCCGACTGGCAAAGTCTTTTCCCGTTCGGAGTTGCAGCAGATCGCTGATCTGTGTCAGCAACATGACGTAACGGTGATCACTGATGAGGTCTACGACCGCATCGTATTTGACGACAATGAACACGTTCCTATCGCGTCTCTCCCAGGCATGTGGGACCGCACACTGACGATCAACTCGACCGGTAAAACCTTCTCGATGACCGGCTGGAAGATCGGCTTTTCGATTGGCCCGGAGGATCTGAACGCTGCCGTTCGCGCCGTCCATCAGTTCTCGACATTTGCAACTGCTACGCCATTTCAAGAAGCGATGGCGATTGCACTGGAAACGGCAGAAGAACGAGGCTACTACTCGCAACTTCGGAACGAGTACGCTCAGCGGCGAGATCGCCTGCGCGCGGTCCTTGCAGATGCCGGACTGCCACCCCTCGAATGTCAGGGAGCGTACTTCCTGATGAGCGACGTCACACCCCAGGGGTTCACCAACGACGTTGAATTTTGTCGTTATCTCGTGACAGACGTTGGCGTTGCGGCGATCCCGCCATCGGCGTTCTATCTCGATCCAGCATCGGCACCGGCGCTCGCGCGCTTTTGCTTCGCAAAGCGCTTTGAAACAATCGACGCTGCTGCTGAACGACTCAGCCGAATGCGGCCCACCGCCTCGACCTAACGATTGTGTTCATCACGAAACCGGTCGCCCCAGCCGGTCAAGGACGGCTGAGGCGACCACGGTTTACGTCAGAAACGTCCAACTACTCCAGCGGACCTCGCAAGGCAACCCGAGCTGGAGAACCGTCGCCACCACGAACCCGCAGGGGAAAACACAACAACTCATACGCACCAGGAGTGATCTGCGAAAGATCCAGCCCTTCGACCACGATGACATCGTTGCCTAACAGGCATTGATGTGTTTCGACGTTTGTGGTCTTCATCCCGCCGATCGACAGGTAATCGATACCGATTAGTTTGATCCCGTGTTCGACGACCCACTGCGCTGCGCGCAACGAGAGGCCGACATAATCCTCGACAAACGTTGATGGATGTGACGTCCACAATTCACTGTTCGTCGATTTGAGGATTAGTCGTTCAGTGCCGTCTGGAATGCCCGCTGCTTCCAGATCGTCGATCTCGATCTCGGGGGTGGCGTTCGTTGCGTCTGCTACCCAGCATGGCCCAACCCAGCGATCGAGCGGAACATCATCTATTGTCCGTCCATCGTGGACGAAGTGTCTCGGCGGATCGACGTGGGTGCCGGTGTGAGTCGTCAGTGTGAGGAGCGTGACATTGGCGACGTCTTCTGGCGTCCTAGACAATGGTCGCTCGGCCACCGGATCATCACCAGGCCACTGCGGCATCCCCGGCTGAATCGATATGCTGACGTCGTGCAGTTTCATGCGTGACGGCACGGCATGTTCTTTCGATGCCATCAGCCCCTCAACCCAGGCATGACGTCCCGGGCGAATTCGAGCATGACATCGTTGCACTCGTCCGGCGGCCAGCCAAAGACAAAGTCAGTGTAGCCGACCTCACGATATGACTCTATTACTTCCTTGACGTTGTCAATCGATTCCCACGGATGCTCATACGGCCAGATCGAGCGAAGGATCTCATTCGGGTCCCGACCGACTTCGCGGCACTTTTCATCGAGGAGTTGCGTTCGCTCGGCAGCGACATCAACGGCACCACGCGTGTTCCACGCATCGGCGAACTTCGCTGTCAGTCGCAGCATACGCGGGCCAGACGCTCCAACGAGCATCGGTATCCTCGGCTTCTGCACCGGTTTTGGCTCGAATGGAGCGTCGGTAACCCAGTAGTACTTGCCGTGAAAATCAAAGCGATCGTTGGTCTGCAACCCGTCGATGATCGTCAGTGCTTCGGAAAACCGGTCGACCAGTTCGCGCTTGCCCGGCATCGGATAGCCGTATGCCTCGTGCTCTCGGACCCACCATCCAGCACCGAAACCGAGTTCGAGCCTGCCATTCGAGATGTGGTCGACGGTCGCAGCCTGCTTTGCCAGTAGCGCCGGGTTCCGGTAGGTGTTCCCGGTCACCATCACGCCGAATCGAATTCGTTCGGTTGCCATCGCCAGCCCTGCGATGACGGTCCACGCTTCGAGCAATGGCTCGGCATCATCTGCGGGTTCATTCCCGGTAATGAAGTGGTCGGTTACCCAAACCGTATCAAAGCCAAGTTGTTCGGCTTCCTTCCAGCGCTGAACCAATTCAGGGTACGGCTTGCGCGCCCCGGACACGACACCAAAGCGCAATGGTCGGCTATTCGCCACAGATTCCTCCCTCATTTCGGCTTGGCGCATCCCGCCTTCGCGATTCTACGGCAGAATCGCCAGCGTACCGCCCGTCGAATCCAGTGGCGATCAGGATTGATCTTGAATCCAGCGGGATCGCAATTTGTCCGTGTCGCCGCGCCGTTTGAAACTTTCGTCGAGCAGGCGAAGCACATCATCGTTCGTAAACAGCACCGCGGAGATGCGCTGGTTCGCTGCCCGGTTCCTGCGATCGACGACGGTCCCTTTCAACAGCACACCCTCGGGGATCTGGGTGATCAGAACATCGGTGAAGCCGTGCTCATCAATGTAGCCACCGACTGCCCGGAGCAGATCCTCGTACCGGACGTGTCGAAGTTCGTCGTTTCGTCCCGTGTTGATCGGCTGAGATCTGAATGCTTCGGATGAGTCGACCACGCTGCGGCTCCTGTCCAATCCTCATGCTGAGCACGGTTATCGTACGTTCAATACATTCGTCGTGCCAACCGCAGAAAGCTGTAGCGTCGAAACGAAAGACGGTCGTCCGGCTATGCTACGCTCTCGGCGGGAATCGGGGAGGTTATCGAAAGAGGGGACACAGGCCGTGGCAGGAGCACCTGTAAACGATAAACGGATCAGGATCGACGGCGGCGTCATCGTCGCCTATCAGGATGGCGGACATCGCATCTTGACGGACGGGGTGGTCGTCGTCGAGGGCAACGAGATCATTCATGTCGGCAAGACGTTCGACGGTCGGACTGATCGAACGATCGACGCGCGGAATGCAATCGTTACACCCGGCCTGATCAACACGCATACCCACCTGACTGAATCACCGCTGGACAAGTCATTCATTGAAGACCAAGGCAGACGGCAGTTCTACTACTCCGGGTTGTTCGAGATGCTGCCGGCCCGATCAGCAGGAATGGACCAGGATGCGCGACACGCGTGCGTTGACTATTCGATGGGCGAACTCCTGCGGACCGGAACCACAACCGTCATGGAGATTGGCGGTTTCGGTGCCTACACAGCGGCCGCCGTCGAAAAGGCCGGACTCCGTGCATACATCGCCAACGGGTATCGCTCGGGCCGCTGGTACACCCCAGATGGCCGGCGCGTCGATTATCAGTGGGATGAGGAAGCGGGTAAGGATGGCTTTCGGAAAGCAGTCGATTTTATCGAGCGCATCGACGGTTCCGCGAACGGCAGGATCAAGGGATTCCTCTCGCCAGCCCAGGTTGATACCTGCACCGAAGAACTATTGAAGATGAGTCGCGACGCATCCGACAGCATGCAGGTGCCGTTGGCGCTTCACACGAGTCAATCGACCAACGAGTTCCAGGAGATGATCCGTCGGAATGGAATGACGCCGGTCGAATGGCTTAAAGACATCGGTTTCCTGTCGGAGTGGAACATCTTGGGACACGTCATCATCATCGCTGGCTCGTCGTGGGCGCAGTACAACGGCGATGACCTGGCGATCCTGCGGAACGCAGGAGCCAGCGTTGCCCATTGTGTCTGGGTATTCGCGCGACGTGGTATCGCAATGGAGTCGTTCGGAGGATATCTGAAAGAGGGCGTGAACATGTGCCTCGGCACCGACACTGCCCCACAGTCGATGATCGAAGCGCTGCGCTGGACTGCTGTCATCGGCAAGATCATGGCGCGAGACACCCAGCAAGCGACCTCTGCCGATGTCTTCAATGCCGCGACACTCAACGCAGCGAAGA
Source organism: Thermomicrobiales bacterium (assembly GCA_041751795.1). Lineage (GTDB taxonomy): Bacteria > Chloroflexota > Chloroflexia > Thermomicrobiales > CFX8 > JBBECJ01. The sequence goes on along the minus strand of JBGSWU010000109.1, from coordinate 10,149 downwards.
TGTTGCATCGTGATGATCTTGGCCGTATCTCGCCAGGAGCGAAGGCCGATATCCTGATCTGGGAGCGGGACTCGTTGTTCATGACGCCACTGCGAGATGCCCTCAAGAACATCGTGTTCAACGCGCAGACCGAAGACCTGCGAACCGTCATGGTTGACGGAACAATCGTCCTCGACAATGGGCGGCCAATCTACGTTGATCAAGATGCCGCAAACCAGGCGGTTCAGTTTGCAGGCGAGCGAATGTGGTCGGAGATGCAGGCAGGAGACTGGGCCCAGCGATCGGTTGAAGAACTTTCGCCGATGACCTTCCCCAACTGGAAGTAACGATTGCGATCCGACAGAGGCAGGTGAAAGACCTGCCCCTGTCAACCCTGATCCGTTCGAAACATGTCCAGGACACTATCGTCTCCACCGACGATCGCCATCGACGCAATATCGAGAAACAAGCCGTGGTCGACGACGCCGGACACACTCGAAATCGCGGTTGCGAGGTCGTTCGCGCGATCCAGCGGTCCGTTGAAAAGATCGACGATGAAGTTGCCATTGTCGGTCACAAATGGTGCGCCGTCTCGGACGCGCAGAACCGGATCACCGAGTTGTCCGAGGCGCTGACGGGTCAGGTTCCAGCCGAACTGCAGGACCTCGACTGGCACCGGTAGTCCAGGTAATGTGTCGCCCAGGCGATCGACCACCTTGCTTGAATCACCGATCAGAATGAAGCGGCGGGCGGCGAGCGCAACGATCTTCTCGCGTGTCAGCGCACCGCCCTGCCCTTTGATTGCCGCCAGTGATCCGCGTTCGATCGCGTCGGCGCCGTCTACAGCCAGGTCGAGTTCGCCTTGCAGTTCAACGAGTGGAATGCCCAACTCGCTTGCGAGCCGTTCGGTCCTGCCAGAACTGGCGACGCAGCGCAGTTGCAGTCCATCGGCTACACGTGGGGCAAGTGCTCGCAGGAACAAGTCAGCCGTCGTACCGCTGCCCAGGCCGAGTGCCATGCCATCCTCAACCAACGCAGCCGCCCGCGCAGCAGCTGAACGTTTTTGTTCCTCATTGCGGTCTTTGCTTACCACCTGTGCAATTCCTCCGCCCAATCCTGCGACCGAATCGTCCCGGTCGCGCCATGAATGGTTGCTGATTCGATCGATGACTGCAATGCAGAAATCGCCACCGGAGTACCATTAACAGGTACGAGCATGTGATGGAGAAAACGGAGACATCGTGGAAACGCAGGATCAACCGCAGGATGCCGAACGAGCGCACCGATCTCGCGTCTGGGCGGAAGAGCGTGGTAATAGTAGCGCGTTGCTGACATGGCAGCGGGCCGATTCCCAGAAACCACCCTCCGATGACGCATCTGATGCTCGCGCCGTCGCTGCGACGATCGGCATTATCGATGGCGTCATGGCGACGTCAGTATCGTACGGTGGAGTGATGGTCGATTACGATCCCGAAGTCGTCACCCGGCCTCAACTCGCAAACGCTGTTCGGTCGGCGCTGAGCCTCGATGCGGATCTTAAGACCCGTGGAAATGAATTGATGAAGCGTGTGCCAGCTTACCTCGGCCTGGCAAAGACGCTGGCACTCGACGAGCGCGTCAGTCCGGTTCCGGAGGCAGCACGCCAGGCAGCGGCGACACGCGGAACCGGGATTCGAACGGCAGGTGCATTGCCAATGGCCGGGCGATTCATCCCCGGTTTTCCACTCATCGCAAAACTCCACACACTCGTTCCGGTTCTCCGGGCGCTCGGAAGCTGGAGCCGTGAAGCATCGCCGGAAGTTGTGGAAGAGCACTTGGCAGCGGCAGGCCTGTCGCGCGAACTCCTCGACCGCGATCTTGCAACGTCACAGGAAGCAGTCGCCTTCGCACGCGATTACGCCGCTGAAGCAGCCGGAAAGGCGATGTCAGTGGCATCGGCTGCCGCGAATCAGGCGAGGGACAAGACTCGTGAGTGGGCTCGACAGTACGCTGAGCGGGGAGAATCCAAAGACAGTGAACCGTAACGTCTATTCGTCGAAGTCGACAGGATTCTCAGTCGTCTGGAATCCGTTGACAGCGTTCGGGTCAGAAGGCAGGTCAGCCGCCAACGCGCGGATCACATCCCAATCACCGACAAGATAATATCCGTCGTTGATCCATTCCTCATACACGTAGCCCGAAAGCGAGTGCGAGTAGATGTTCTCGCTTCCGATTTCCTGACCGAGCCGCGCCAGTGAGTACAGCTTTCTCAGCGACGGGTCGTTTCCAAGCAGGTCGGTGCGAACAGAATCGCCCAGCTCCGAAATGATGTCAGGCAGATTCGTGATCAATCCGGTGGCGAGCGCACGCTCACGAATCGCCAGCAGCACCTGTTGCTGTCGAGTCTGCCGTGAGAAGTCACCGCCATCGTGCCGGGTCCGGGCATATCGGACGGCAGTTACGCCGTCCATCATTTGCAACCCAGGCGTGAAGCGCACGCGCGTGTAACCGGAATCTTCGGTCGGATACTGATCGTCCTTGACGATCCCGGGCACGTCGATCATGACGCCGCCAATCGTATCGACGACTTTCTCCATCCCGGCGATATCGACCTCGGCGAAGTAGTGCACGCGAATTCCGAAGTTGTATTCGACCGTTTGTGCGACCAGTGTTGGCCCACCACCGGGAATCGACTCGTCCAGTTCACCAAACGGGTATGCGGCGTTGATCTTCGTCGCGTAATACCCGGGGATCTCGACGAGGAGGTCACGCGGAACGGACAGCATATCGACCCGTTTCGCGACCGGATCGACGTGAACGATGATAATTGTGTCACTACGAGGCGGACCGGTGTCTCCGGCACGCGTATCGACACCGAGCAGCAGGATGTTGATCGGCTCACGCCCGGACCACTCCGGAAGCGCCGGAGGGGTCGGAGGAACGACGGTCGGCGTCGGATCGCCAGGTTGTGTTGTCGCAGTTGGAGCGGCATCGGCCTGGCCCGTGGGCGCTATCGTCGGCGTATTGTCTGGTGCAACGGGAGCTGACGCCACCGGCGTCACGAAAGACGGTCGTGCTACCGGAGTGACGAAAACTTTTCCAGACGCCTGCTGTGCCTCCCAGGCGATTGGGATGACGACGGAACCAATCCAGGCCAGCGTTACGAGCGGAACGGCGATGAGAATTGTCCAAGCCACGAACCGGACGCCACGGGGTTGGTCACGCAACGACCCGTCTTCCGGCAGGTCATGAGCCGGGACATGAAACTCCATCGTCGCATCGAATGGATGATGTTCGCCTGGGGGATTAGAGACACGGCCTCGACGCGCAAGTGGATAGGTGGCCGCACGGTCGCGGCGATGCGGACGTGCGTACCCCTTTTTCCATGGATTTTGATTCCTGGTTCGTCGCTTCATCGGCTCCAGCCGCGTACGATCGATTTCAACCTAAGATTGTAACCTTGTCCGTACAGAAGCGTCACGGTCGCGCTCTGCGGCTGGAGCGTTAGCTTCGGTCTTCGATCGGATACTGTCGACCAGCACCGCCAGACTGACGTGTTGTCTGCCCATTCATCATACAGTCAGGGGAACGGTTGACCGACGCCGGTTATCCAGCAGCGATCTGCGCCGAACTCGATCCTACGGCGAGCAGTTCTTCGATTTCATCGAACAGCCACTCGGTCCATAACTGCTGCTTCGTGTTCCGGAATCGATTGGCGTTGGCGGCGACTGCGGCACGTGTTTCTGCTGGCATCTTGTCATACGTGCGGTTGATGTCGTCGAGATGCTGGTTCTCCTTCGCGAATCGGCGGGACTCGGCCGCCAGTTCCTCGTGAGCACGAGCCGGCCTCTCAACCAGGTAGCCGCGCTCATCGCCATGCCCATCGAGGAAGATTAAGACCGGTATTGCCTGATAGCCGTCCTTTCGGACGTATCTGGCTGCCAAGTCTCGGTGCGTGTCGCGCAGGAGTATTCGAATCTCGACGTCGTCCGACTCCTGTGCGAGCCGAATCAACGGTGGGATGAACTGAGCTGAATCGCCGCAGAAGTCCTCGGTGAGAATGAGTATTCGCATGGGCGATCCTGAAAATGCGGAGCGTGCCTTGTCCGGAATCGCAGTCGAAAGGATGCGCTGCTCAAACAAATCGCCGTTCAATGTCATTTGGTTCAAATAGGTTTCGACGTTCATCGCCTCGACCCAGGCGTCATTTGCCGTACTCGCCATGAAGACTCCTTCGTGTAGCATCGTTCCTGGAGTCTCTAACTCCTGAGCCGGTGAGCTATTCCGGCGCGACCGCTGAAAAGGACGCTTCAATGTCTACACCAATTGCCGTGCCGGTCCTGACGCGCGACGTGATCGAGCATGTCCGCACGATTGCGCTATCGCTTCCATATCGTGCGGAAGTTGGTGTCGATCCGGCTCGTGTCGTCTGGATTGAAGTTGGCGGAATCGAGCGGATTGGGATTGCGCACACGCCCAACGACCCTGATGGGCCGCACTGGATGATCGCGTTTCTCCGGCTGGACGGTCGGCAGGTCGGGAAGTCAACGATTCGACGCGTCGTCGAATTGATCGCCGGACCGGGAACTGGCTGGGAACTGGCACCGCCGCTCGATAGCGCACCGCAACTAGCGATGGTCCGCATACGGGACAATTGATGCCGCAAACCCGAGTTTGTGTTCCTGTGACACTCTTGTGATGGAAATCGCCAGAAAATTCTTCCATCTGCACGTCCAACTTCTCCACAATAGAGAGGCTCGGCGAGGTGGCTCGGTGGGGACGTCACAGGCCGTGACATGCACACGTTCGATCGGAACGATCCAATGAATCGGCGTCCGGAAACCAGGCGGGTAACTACCGATACCGACACGTGTATCCGAGCGGAACGCGATGACGTTCAGCGTCTGATCGACGTGCTTCAACCGCTTACCGGCGGAATTTGGCTTGCGACAGATATGACGACGCTGTTCCACTGGACGATCTCTGCCCATAGCGTTGCACTCGTCGAGGCCGATCCTAACGGTCGGGTGTGTCGAGCGTTCGGACTGGCGACGATTTGCACAGCCGATGCTCAACCAGTGTTCCTGATTAACGAGCGTGACTCGCTCGAATGGATTGAACCAGGAGAGGTTCTCGCCGTCCGTGATCTCGGCGATCGATCATGCGAAATTCGCCTCGAACGACTCGACGACCTCGACGCGCGCCTGATCGCTGCGTTTGACATCCAGAAGCAGGGGCAGGCAAATCCTGCCTTGCGCGTGTTGTCGGTAGGCAATTGCCAATACCTGCAGATCTATGACGAGCAGCTTCCAACTGGCGATCCTGCCGCCGACGGCGAACTTCAGACGATCGAAGACACGATCGAGGCCCGTCGAACATTGTACGGGCCATCAGCAGGAACCCTCGATGTCCTGAAACAGATGGAGCGGCAACTCGATGCGACGGCGCGCAAATACGCGATTGGATCGCATGTCTGGGCGGCGGTACTCCGAGAACGAATCGCTGGCCTGCGTGAATCCCTCGCTGCATAAACGTCGAATCTCGGGATAGTCGTTCAGGTTTCGTTCTTCCAATCGGCTGCTACACTCACGCGGCTGAATGAAACAGGGAGGACGAACGATGCCATCCACACAACAACTGACGCCTGAGTTCCTGGCTGACATGCTCATGCCATCCGATCCGCAGATCAGCCCTGATGGCCGCTGGATCGCAGCGTCTGTCACAGCGACGGCAAAGGCAAACGAGCACCGCAACGCCGCGATCTGGCTCGCAGACTCAGCCGGAAGCACGAGCACCCACCAGATCACGACTGGTACGGCGAACGACACGCATCCTCAATGGTCCCCCGACAGTCGCACGCTTGCGTTTCTTTCCGATCGCGGGAAACGTGGGACGAACCAACTCCAACTTCTTTCGTTCGACGGGGGGGAAGCGCGGGAAATCACCTCGATTCGCGGTGGCGTGTCCGATTTCTGCTGGATGCCAGGAGGAACCCACATCGCGTATCTGGCAATCGACGCGCGGGACGAGGATGAGGAACGTCGACGGAACGACGAACGCGACGATCCCAATGTCTACGGCGCGTTTTGGCCACGAGCGCGGATTGTCATCCGGGACCTCCAAACGAACGACGAGCGACCTATCGACACGGGCGACCTGCACGTTTCCGACATTGTTGCGTCGCCCGACGGCAGCAGGCTAGCGGCAGTTGTCTCCGAAACATCAGAAATTGATAGCCTCCTGGGTTCCGGTCGAATTGCCGTCATTGATATCGCCAGCGGGGCGATGATCGACGTCGTCGACCTGGGATTCTGGGCATCATCGATCGTGTGGAGCCGCGATGGGTCCAATCTCTTTTTCATCGGAGCAAGCGGCCAATCGCCGGTCAGTTCCAGCCAACTCTGGATGGTCGACGAAGCAGGGACAACCGCCCCACGCTGTATCAGCGTCGATGCACCCTACTGTTTCGGCTCGTTGACGCGGGCCACGGATCGCGATGAGATCATTGCGGTAATCGTCTGCGGCGTCGAGTCTGAGATTCATCACATTGATCCTGTCACGTATGAGCGCAGAGTGATCACCCATGTCGGTGGAAACATCAACGGGCTAACCGCCAGCGACGACGGTTCGACGCTCGGTTTGCTCGTCAGCACGCCCGAACATCCTGACGACATCTTCGTTCAGGAAAGCGATCGAGACCTCACTCGACTATCGACCCTGAACGACGCGATCGAGAACATTTCGCTCGGCCCCCAAGAAGTTCTCACCTGGGAACGGGCGGGCGTTGGTCTCGACGGCATCCTGATCTGGCCGCCCGGAAAAAGCCGTACGGATGGTCCGCTCCCCTGCATCGTCTCGATTCACGGTGGCCCGTATGGTCGCTGGTCGAACGAGTTCATCACGCGTTTCGGGCGCTGGATCGCACAGCATGGCTATCTAGTCTTCCTGCCGAACCCACGCGGTGGCTCGGGCCACGGCGCAGCCTTCGCCGAATCGGTGAAAGACATAGTTGGTAACGATGATTATCTCGACATCATGTCGGGCGTGGATCTCCTCGTCGAGCAAGGTTTGGCAAATCCTGACAAGCTCGGCTGTGGCGGTTGGAGCCAGGGCGGGTTCATGACCGCCTGGATCGTCGGACACACAACCCGGTTCAAGGCAGGCGTCATGGGTGCAGGAGTCTCGGACTGGGGCATGATGATCGCCACCAGCGATATCCCGACATACGAGCAGTACATGGGTGGCGGTGATCCGTACACGGGCGTCGGGCCACACTCATTCGACGCTCAGAGTCCGGCGTCGTTCGTTTCCAATGTCGAAACTCCCGTCCTGATCGTGCACGGTGAGAATGACGAGCGGGTACCTGTTTCACAGGGGATTCATTTCTTTCGCGGGTTGAGACGCCACGGGGTCCCAACGGAACTTGTGACGTACCCACGCGAGCCGCATGGCATTCAGGAACGGCTTCACCAGATCGATTTGAACCGACGAATCGTCGACTGGTTCCAACGCTGGATTCCGGTCGACGGGGACTGAGCCGTCATACGACATTTTTCGGATGCGGATTGATGGTTGACCTGCGATGCTTGTTCGGTGCTGGCGCAACGGCGCGCTGGACATAGACAAGCATCGCGAGTGATGCTCAGACAGTTGTAGAGGATCGACGTGGCAGAAGTCTCGATTCGTGAGCCGGGCATCGGTTCTCCAGCAATCAACCTGACTCGCAGGGAAAGGATGCGCGCGACCTTCAGCGCATATCCACGCGCCGTCTGGTTCATGGCACTGTGCAACCTCATTCTCTGGACGGGCCGCGGAATAGTGATTCCGTTTACCGTCATCTATTTCAGTCAGATCGTCGGCCTTTCCGCGAGTTTGGTTGGTGCAGGTATCGCCGCCAGCGGACTCGGTGGCATCGCGTTCGTCATGCTCGTCGCCGGGCAGATCGACCGTCGCGGCGGGCGACCAGTGCTCCTGTTGTGCATGTCAATTATCGCGTTCGCGACGCTTGGGTATCCGTGGGCGACCAATGTCTGGATCTTCCTGTTGGTGACCGTCGTTCTAACGTTTGCGAGTCAGCTATACTGGCCGTCATCAGACTCAACGATCGCGTCAATCACCGATCCGACCCGCGTTGCCGAGGCGATGTCGATCCTCCGGGTGGCAAACGCGATCGGCATCGGCGCCGGTGGTTTCATCGGTGGTGCATTGGCAACGGGCGGTGGTATGGACGAGTACCGTGTCCTCTTCCTGACGAGCGCGGCGATGGTTGGATCAGCGGCCTTGCTCGTCTGGCGAACGGTGCCATCTGTCATTCTCCCGTCAAAATCGGCTGACGGCGCGCATGGGACCTGGTCCGACATCCTCCCCGACCGCACGTTTCTCTACGCGCTCGTTGTCCTGTTCATGCTCATCTTCGGTTTCACCCAGATAACGATGAGCGTCCCGGCATTTCTGCGTGCTGAGGCGGGAATCGGCGAAGGAACGATCGGACTACTGTTTACACTCAACACCATCCTTGTCGTGATGACGCAGATACCAATCACGGCCCGCTTGAGCCGACGGCATGTCAGCCGCCCACTGGCGCTTGGTGCTGTACTCTGGGCATTGTCGTTTGCGTGGTTTCTCGCAACCCCGATGCTTGGCGTCCCGGCGGCGATTGCGGCATTCCTCGCATTCACCGCTGGAGAACTCCTGTTCATGCCAATCACCGCGATCATCCCGGTTCGCCTCGCGCCGGTCCACTTGCGCGGTCGGTACTTCTCGTTGACCAGCGTCGTCTGGGGAGGCTCGTATTCGTTTGCGTCGCTGGTCGGTGGAGTGGCGCTCGATCTTCCAGAGCCAGCCGTGCTCTGGGTCATCATGATCGGCCTCATGCTGATCGGGGGCCTCAGCGCACTTCGGCTGCAATCGTCGGATCGCCTTAACCCCGTAAACGCATCAGCAAGCTGATCCGAATCGCCTTGATTCACTGCGTTGCTTCACAGCGCGGCGTGCAACGTGCTACGGTCAAAGCATGCCGCCGACGATTAGTAACACGGACATGAGGAGCGTACATCACCGATGGCAGGACCAACTCACGGTAAGAATCCACCCGCCGATCAACTCGACTTCGGCATCGTGACCGGACAACACTGGCGTTCATGGGAAGAAATGGTCGAGCAATGGCAATGGGCTGACGAGAGCGGTCTTGACTCGGCCTGGGCTTTCGACCATTTCTTTTCGTTGCGAGATGGTGAGATGGGCGACTGTCTGGAAGGCTGGACGCTTCTGGCGGCACTCGCCGTAAAGACGAACAACGTGCAGATCGGTCTGATGGTGAATGGCAACACCCATCGAAACCCTGCTGTTCTCGCCAAACAGGTCGTCACGGTCGATATCGTCTCAGGTGGACGTCTGATCTTCGGTGTCGGCGCTGCCTGGAATGAACGCGAGCACCAGGCATTCGGAATCGACTTCCCCTCGCCGCGCGAACGCGTCGATCGATTTGAAGAAGCGATGGAACTGCACCGCCGGCTCGAAACGCAGGAACGAGCGACGTTTGAAGGAAAGTACTACACGCTCGACAACGCGCCATTTGAGCCAAAGCCTGTCTTTGGTCACGTCCCAATCCTCGTCGGTTCGACCGGCAAGCGAATGCTGCACCACGTCGCGAAATACGCTGACCAGTGGGACGGCGGCGGGACGCCTGACGAGTTGCGCGTAACTGGCGAACGTCTGAACGAGGCGTGCGCCAAGATTGGCCGAGATCCTTCGGAGATTCGCTGGGCACTCTCAGCAGGCAGTGAAAAGGTTGAATCGGTCGACACGTTCCGAAAGCATGTCGCTGACTACTCGGCTGTCGGCGTTCGATCGTTCCTGTTCACGATTCCTGGTGGTTCGCCGACCGCGACGCTTCGGCAGATCGCAGACGAGGTCATCCCGGAGCTACGACAGAACTGGAAACCGTAGTTCGTTCGACGACCGTGAAGCGGCGAAACGTATGCCGCTTCACGGTCGAGTCATCCGCCGCCAGATTGACAGTACGACGACTGCGCCAACGGTCATCCATCCTTTTCCGACGACCTGACCGTCGAGAAAGTCCAGCGAGCCGAAGGCGAGCCAAAGAAACAGAACGGAGTCGGCAACCAGACCGACGATGTTCGACGCAATGACGGCACCAATCCAGAAGCGCTGGCGCAGCGGCGTATAAAC
>JBGSWU010000108.1:0-2871 GCA_041751795.1 Thermomicrobiales bacterium | reverse complement strand
GACTCGCACCGAGTCCAGCACCGGTGTCACCGTTGAAAAATTCGTAGAACAGAATCAGATCGCGCCAGTAGGGATCGTTTTGAAACCGTTCGAATCTTCCGTGGGCGGGACGCCGTCCATCGTCCCCTCGTGTGAAGATCGAGATCATGCGATTAGCCAGTTCCTGTGAGATGTCGTGGAACGTGACTGGCTCTCCGTCCTCGGTCATCTCCAGATCGAAATCGGCGCCATGTGCTTTTGCGAGCTTTCGAATCGCCTCGATCATCATGAAGGTGGTTGGGAACCAGATCGGCCCCCGCCAGTTTGAGTTCCCTCCCTTGATTTTCGATTCGGCGTCAGCTGGTTCATAACGAACGTGCCGGTCGCCGAATACGAAGGGTTCGCGTTCGTGCATCTTCGATAGGCTGCGCATGCCGAACGACGACATGAACTCGTTCGGATCCCAGATGCGGGCGAGGATCCGGCGCATCTGCTCCTGATTCACGACGGAGAGGACATGCACGTCGCACGACTCACCCTCGTGAGACACCGTAGCGACGCACTCCGCGACAAGGTCCTGGCGATTCTTCATGAACCAGTCGAAACTCTCGCGGAACTCATCGAACGGTTCGATCCAGTCGCGTTCCAATCGCTCGACCGCGTAGAGCGGGATGAGTCCGACCAGCGAGCGAACCCGGAAGTAGTCGACCCGACCGTCGGCGTGATTGAGCATGTCGTAGAAGAAGCCGTCGTCGGAGTTCCAGAGTGGCTGACCGTTTCGGCCCATCTGTTTCATCGCAGCGCCGATGTAGACGAAGTGCTCGAAGAACTTGACTGCGAGTCCTTCATAAACCGGGTTCTCTTTCGCCAGCTCCAATGCGATCCGCATCAGGTTGAGACAAAACATCCCCATCCAGCCAGTCGCATCGGCTTCTTCGAGAATCGCTCCGTGGGGCAGCGATTCGCTTCGATCGATCACTGTGATGTTGTCGAGACCCAGAAATCCGCCTTCGAAGACGTTGCTGCCTTCGCGGTCGACCTTGTTCACCCACCACGTGAAGTTGAGCAGGAGTTTGTGGAAACACCGTTCTAGGAACATCCGGTCGGCATGACCGCTGCGGATTCGATCCATGTTATAGACACGCCAGACCGCCCAGGCGTGGACCGGCGGGTTCGTGTCGGAGAACTCCCACTCGTATGCCGGAAGTTGACCATTAGGGTGCTGGAACTGCTCGAACAGCATCAACCAAAGCTGTTCTTTGGCAAACAGTGGATCGACCAGTGCCAGTGTGACGGCGTGAAACGCGAGGTCCCACGCAGCAAACCACGGATACTCCCATGTATCCGGCATCGAAAGGATCCGCATTGAATTCAGGTGTCGCCAATGGACATTGCGGATTCCAGCGCGGCCTGGAGGTGGTGGCCACTCGGGATTATCTCCATCGATCCACTGGTGGACGTCGAACAGATAAATCTGCTTGGTCCAGAGCATCCCGGCAAACGCTTGGCGTTGAACAAGCCGTTCATCGTCGGTCGCATTCTGCGGCTGGATGGCACCGTAGAACGTATCGGCCTCGGTCCGGCGCTGAGAAACGATTTCATCAATGTCGTCGAGAGGCTTGTCAATCGGATGATCGGCCAGTCGGAACAGAAATGTCGAAGACGCTCCAGCGGGAATCAAGCGGCTGTAATGGATACACGCTTTCGTGCCGGTCTGACTCGGGTTCGTGGCTCCTTGATGGCCATCGACAATTTCCCGGTGGAAGGCATCTTTCGTGTAGCGGCTGCGACTTACCGCTCCAGGCCCAAAGACTGCCTCGCCATTCGTCTCGTTGTCGGTGAACAGGGCGTCGCCGCCGGGTTCTCCGTACAGGAAACGGGGACCAAGTTGATACGTGAAACCTAGATTCGGCAACGGTTCACCGGCGGTGTCGTCAGCGACGATCGAGATCGATCTGTCTCTGGTTGATTGGTTGCGGATTGTTGGTAGCGGGTGCGATTTCCCGTCCCATGACCAGCGGTTGCGAAACCAGAGTTGCGGGATGAGGTGAAGCATCGCCTCATCCGGTCCGCGATTGAACGCTTCAATGCGGATGACGATATCTTCCTCGGAGGCTTTCGCGTATTCGATGACGATATCAAAGTACCTGTTGGTGTCGAAGATGCCAGTATCCAGTAGTTCGTACTCCGGCCCCTGACCCCCTCGTCGCTGATTCTCGTCGACCAGTTGCTGATACGGAAATGGCGATTGCGGATACTTGTAAAGGCATCGCATGTAGGCGTGAGACGGCAGGTTATCAATGTAGAAGTAGTAGTCTTTGACATCTTCGCCATGATTTCCCTCATGCGGCGTCAACCCGAAGTAGCGCTCCTTGAGGATTGGGTCCACGCCATTCCAGAACGCTGGCGCAAATACGAGAATCTGGTAGCGATCGCAGAGACCTGCAATCGCATCTTCGCCCCAGCGGTACGCTTTACTCTTCGCGAGGTGATGGGTCAGGAAACTCCAGGCGTTGCCATCGTGGCTGTAATCTTCGCGAACCGTGCCCCATGAGCGATCTGCAACGTACGGTCCCCAACGACGCCAGCGATCAACGCTTCCCGAGTCGCCAGCAAGCCGGGAATGTTCGATGGTCGGCGAAGACTGACGAGGAACTTCCCGTGTCGCCATAGGTCATCCTTCCAGTGGTCGAAGAGATGGGTCAAACTAACCTGCCCGAATGTCTGATATCGACCTGACAGATCAACTGATGTCGCTGGTGCCTGTCGACCAGATAATTGAATCAGTGCGAATGCACAGTAGCATGACCGTTCGTGCGGTGCTCGCGCTGCCACGTAACGATAGTTAAAGAACCAGGAGATCTGTATGTCAGCGGGATTACTTGGGAAGGG
>JBGSWU010000107.1:0-7579 GCA_041751795.1 Thermomicrobiales bacterium | reverse complement strand
CGTCGAGGACAAAACGGTCTTAACGCAGCAGATCGCGCGGATACTCAAGAGTCGATTTGACCTGACGATGCAGGTGAAACTCTTTGCCCCGGGCGAACTCGGTCGTATCGAGGTCGGAAAGGCGGTGCGGGTGGTTGATCGACGGAAGTAGCGAGGATCGGGAAATCTTCTACGGTGTGCAGCGGCTCGGATGGTAACCGGAATTTTACCCTGTCATCCACCGCCCAGAGGGCACCCGGCAGCGAAGGAGCTCTCCGCGCCACCAACAGGAGCGCGCCAGACGGTTGAACGGTTCTGACCTGTCGAAGCCCATGATAACGAAGGCTAGGAGATCCTTCGCTGCCGGGTGCCCTCTGGGCGGTGGATGACAGGGTAAGGAAGTGTTCTTCCTGATCGACTCGGCGTTTCTTGGAACAGAAGGAGGCACCATTGGCGGCCAAGATGATCGCGATGTACACGCGTCCTGCCGATGAGGACGCATTCAACGCGCGCTACTTCCCCGGCCATCTCGATCTGGTGAAGCAACTGCCGGGGTTGCAGCGCATCGAGGTCTCGCGGGTGATGGGTCGGGATGCGACGTATTGGATGGTGAATGAGATGATCTTTGCCGATCGCGACGCGCTGATGGTGGCGGTCAATTCGCCGGAGGCAAAGGCGACAATGGTCGACGTTCAGGAGTTCGCGGCTGACATCTCAACCGTTCTGCTGGCCGATGAGCGCGAATCTTGGGAGCCGGGACAGTGAGCGCGCCAACATCACAACCGGCTGACTCCTTCGGCTTCGAGCGGATCAACTACGAGAAACGCGACTGGCGCGCGACAGTGACAATCAACCGTCCCGACGTTCTCAATGCCTTCGACTTTCAAACGCTCAAAGAAATGGAACGCGCCTTCGAGGATGCCTCGTGGGACGACAGCGTTGCGGTTCTTGTCCTGACAGGTGCCGGTGAGCGCGCCTTCTGCACCGGCGCAGATTTGCGCGAGCAGGAAGCGCAGATGGTTCCGCGACCCCGTGACTACTGGAAGTGGATGGGGGCGTTCATCGACGCCCACGACCGGCTGCGGAACATCGGCAAGCCAACTGTTGCCCGGCTCAACGGGATGGTCGTTGGTGGTGGCAACGAGTTCAACATCGCCTGCGATCTGGCAGTCGCGGCTGAGGACATCACGATCCGGCAGATTGGTACGGCGCGTGGCAGTGTCCCGGCTGGTGGCGCGACACAATGGCTGCCGCTCATCATCGGCGACCGGCGTGCGCGTGAGATGCTCTGGCTTTCGGAGCCGATCACTGCGCAGCAGGCGCTGGAGTGGGGACTGGTCAACCGCGTCGTCCCGCGTGAGCAACTCGACGCTGCCGTCGATGAACTGGTCGGGAAGCTGATCGACAAGTTGCCGACGATCATGCGCTACACCAAACAACAGACGAATTTCTGGCGCGACTTGTCCTGGTCGATGACGATCGGCCACGCGCGCGACTGGCTCTCGGTGCACACGGGAGCGTGGGAAACCTATGAGGGCATGACGGCCTTCACAGAAAAGCGCCTGCCGGACTACGAGATGTTCCACGAACGCGCTGCCGCTGGCCAGTCTACCGAACGTCGCTGGGGCGCATGGAGCCAGAAATGCCCCAACTGCGGCGCGACCGGCCTTCCGGAAGAGTTCACGTTTTGCGGCGTCTGCGGGACGGAAATTGCTGATGCGGACTGAGGAACAGCCCTGAACGGGGGTAGCCGGAGGAATGCCCTGTCAACCTGAGCCGCCCTGTCATCCTGAGCCGTAGCGAAGGATCTCCTCACCGTTGTTGACAGGGCGCGTCCACAAGCGAGAGCCGTTCCACCGTCTGGCGTACTCCTGTTGATGGCGCGGAGAGATCCTTCGCTGCCGGATGCCCTCTGGGCGGTGGATGACAGAGGGAACTGGTGCTCCCGTAGCCAAGCGGACTGTGCTGAATCGCCATCGATCCTGACGAAAGGACACGACCATGTCGACCAATGAGGTTCTGATTGCCGAACGGGACGGTGGCGTCCTGACATTGACGATGAACCGGCCAGATTCGCTGAACGCGTTCAATCGCGAGCTACTGGTCGAGTTGCGCGAGCAGTTTGAGCGGGCGGCGATTGACGACGCAGTGCGCTGTATCATTCTGACAGGCGCTGGGCGGGGGTTCTCGTCCGGTGCTGATCTGAGCGATCTGCGTGAGAGGTACGGCCAGCCGGAGCCGCCGTCGCTCGGGCCGTATGTGCGTGAGTTGTATACCCCGCTTGTCATCGCGATCCGGCGGATCGAGAAGCCAGTCATTGCGGCCATCAATGGTGTCGCAGCGGGGGCGGGTGCGAGCATTGCCCTCGCCTGTGATCTGCGCGTCGCGTCGGAGAATGCCAGTATCGTCGAAGCGTTCGTCCGCGTCGGGCTGATCCCCGATACTGCCGGGACGATCATCCTGCCGCTGCTCGTCGGGCTGGCGAAAGCGTCCGAACTGGCCTTTACCGGCAGCCGGGTGAGTGCTGAGGAAGCGTTGCGGCTCGGCCTCGTCAACCGCGTCGTCCCGGCTGAAGAACTGGTTCCATCGACGCTCGCCTGGGCGCATGAGTTGGCCGCGTTACCGACCCGCGCCATCGGTCTGACGAAGCGAGGTTTCAACCGCTCGCTGCTGCCCGACCTGGAAGCAATCCTCGAACACGAAGCAGAGTTAATGGAAGAAGCCGGTCGGACGCACGACCATCAGGAGGGCGTCATGGCCTTCCTTGAAAAGCGCTCACCAGTATTTATTGGCCAGTAATCCCCTGTCATCCTGAGCCGCAGGAAGGGATCTCTTTGCCTTGATACGTGAACTGTAGAGCGCAGAGGTATTTCTTCGACTACGATCAGTGGTCGACCACCGTGAACGCGTCGGGAAGGAAGGATTAACTCGACCTGTCATCCTGAACGGCAGTGAAGGATCGCTCAGCGTCCACATCAGTCGAACTCCAGGCAGCAACAGGATGCTGCCGCGCCGAACCGCCCAAGCGGTCAAGGTCAAGAGATCCTTCACTGCCGTTCAGGATGACAGGTCGAGCGGTACGATCCCTGCCGACGAGCAGCAAGTCATAACTTGAGGGGACGAACGATGACAGAACACGATTTCTCCAACGTTGACGGCAGGCCGGTCGATACATACGACGACGAGCGATTGGGCGTAGTGGAGTCTGTCGTGACCGATGCCGGGAGCGGGAGGCGATATCTTGTCGTCGCCGGGACGTTGTACGGAACCGGGAAGTACTACGTGCCGGAAGAGGAAGTCGAACGCGTTGGCCAGTACCGCATCCTCCTCGGCACGACCCGCGACGATCTGCGCGAACTCGACTGGTTCGCCCCACCGGATGGAGTTGGCTAACTACCGAGTGCTGCGACGATGTGGACGTCGGATTCGGCGATGGCGAGGCGAATCGGACCGCCGAGTTCGATATCGAGCCGGGCGGCAGCCGACGGTGAGAGGCTGATCTCGAGAACGGTGCCGCCGATCATCGCATGGATGACAACACGAGTCCCGTGGTCGATGATCTGAGCGACGCTGCCGTCGAGAAGGATCTGACCGCTCAGCCGGTCGAGCGAACGGTTTTCACGCACGATGCGGATCACCTCGGGCCGGATGATCAGGTCGACGGCGGTGCCGCTCGCGAACGCGTGTTTGCTGAGTACCAGTCGTCCGATTGCCGTCCGGACGTGGGTCGCACCTTCCTGCTGCTCAATCGTCCCGCTGATGATGTTGCGTGCCTGGACGAGTTCTGCGACCTGCCGGTCAACTGGACGGTCGAGGACGTCTCGTGTGCGTCCAATCTGGCGCACTCGTCCGTCGAGCATGACGGCGATCCGGCTGGCAAGCGTCGCGGCTTCTTCCAGGTCGTGGGTGACGAAGATGGCAGGAACGCGCAGCCGTTGCTGTAGCGCCCGTAACTCACCGCGCAGTTCGACACGAATCGGGCCGTCGAGTGCGGCGAATGGCTCGTCCAGCAGCAGAATCTCCGGATCGCTCGATAGGGCGCGCGCCAGCGCCACCCGTTGCTGCTGGCCGCCGGAAAGTCCACCCGGGTGGACATCCAGCAACCCGCCGAGTCCAAACGACGCCAGCAGCTCGGTCGCGCGTTCATTCGCGCGATTCGCGGGCCAGCGTAAGCCCTTGCGGAGCGGGAAGGCGACGTTTTCGAGCGCCGTCAGGTGCGGGAAGAGCGCGTACTGCTGCGGGACATAGCCTGCGCGGCGGCGTTGCGGCGGCACGTCGATTCCGGCCATGTCATCGAAGAGCACCCGTTCGCCGGAGCGGATCAGGCCGCGGTCGGGGCGTTCGATTCCGGCGATCATCTTGAGCGACATGCTCTTGCCAGCGCCGGAAGGGCCAAAGAGCGCCAGCACCTCGTCCGCAAGGTCGAACTCGACCTTCAGATCGACGGTCGCCAGTCGTTTCTCGATCGCAACGTGCAGCATCAACGGTGAGCAGTGGTGGGTTGGCCGGTGGCGTAACGGGCGATCGCCTTGAAGACGATCAGCACAGTGAATGAGACGACAATGAGGATGCCCGAAAGGACGAGCGCGGCATTGAGGCGCCCAGACTCCATGGTTCCGTAGATCGCCAGCGGCATCGTCTGCGTTCGGCCCATGAAGTTCCCGGCGAACATGATCGTCGCGCCGAACTCACCGAGCGCCCTTGCCCAGGCCATCACCGCCCCACCAAGCAGGGCAGGCAGCGAGAGTGGCACCGTCACCGACCAGAAGGTCTGCACCCGTGACACGCCTAGCGTCGCCGACACGTGTTCGAGGTCGCGATCGATCGACTCGAACCCGGCCTTAGCCGCCTTGACGTAAAACGGCGTGGCGACGAACGCCTGGGCGAGGATGACCGCCAGCGTCGTGAACGGAATCTCGATCCCGAATGTGTCGGAGAGGGTCGGGCCGAGGATGCCACGTCTACCGAACGCCATCAGCAACGCGACACCAGCAACGGCAGGTGGCAGCACCATCGGCAGGTCGATTAATGTGTCGAGCGCTTCACGACCTCGGAATCGGTAGCGCGCCAGGAGCCAGGCTACCGGCGTTCCAAGGATGATGACAACGCCCAGCGTCAGCGATGTCGTCAGCAGCGAGAGGATCAGTGCCTCTCGGATGACTGGATCACCGATGGCGTCACCGAATGCGCCGGATGGAATGGCGCGGATGAAGATCGCCGCCAGCGGGATCAACAGGAAGGCGAGCAGAACAGCGCTCGCGAGCCAGAGCAGCAGCCGTGGCGTCCAATGCCGGGTCCGCCAGCGTCGCGGCTGCCGAGGCACCGGTCGGGCTTGGGACGCAGCGCGCTCAATTCTCACGCGCTGACCGCCTCGGTTCGTGCCTTCGCCAGCCAGCCGAGCAGCGCAACGTTCTGCGCCATCCGCATTTCGAGGACGAGTCTCCGGAAGCTATCGGGTTCGGCGTCGATCTGTTCCTGCAATGACGTTACATGCCGTTCGCAGATTTCATGCTGGCTGGAGATCAACGATCGCGCCATGTCCGGGTCGGTGTCGAGGATGATGTAGAGCTTCAGTAGGAACTCCAGCCGGAGATCACGCGTCCGTTCGACTGGCTCGGCCAGCCAGCGGTCGAGCGTTGTCTGACCGGCCTCGGTGAGTTCGAAGATCTTGCGCGGCGGTCGTGAACCCTGCATCTGCGTCGCGGACCGGACCAGTCCGTCCCGTTCGAGCCGCTTGAGCAGCGCGTAGAGCATGCTCATTTCGAGGTGGACGACCTCACCCAGCGCGGTGTCGGCGGCAAACTCACGTGCCAACTCGTAGCCGTGCCTCGGTTCGCGTCGTAAGAGCCCGAGCAGAGCGTTTTCAACAGCCATGACGATATCCCCTCGCTCGAATACTCAATCATTGAATAGTGTAGCAGGATCGGCAATGGTTACGATCGCGACGAGCGGCTGAAAGCAGGTGCGTTGCTTGACGATGGGTGGTCCGCGGCGTACTCTCTTGTCCGATTACTCACGCTGTGAGTATGAATCATGGATTGGGTGCAGTGTTGATGGGGGATGGTGAGAAGTCACATTGGCGCACGCTACTCATTGGTGTACTGGTTGTCGTGTCGCTGAGCATGGCCGTCGTTGCCTGTGGTGGTGATGATGACGATGATGCTGGGGATGTGACCACCGGATTGCCGACGATGACAACATCGGTTTCCGAAACCCCCATCCCGACGGGTAGCGAGTCGATTCCACGAGATCTGAACGGTGAACTTCAGGTGTTCGCCGCGGCGTCGCTGACCGATGCGTTCGAAGCGATTGCAAACCTCCTCGAAGAGGCGAATCCGGACTTGAGCATCACCTATAACTTCGGTGGGTCACAGCAACTCGCGACACAATTGGCGGAGGGCGCCGACGCCGATCTGTTTGCCTCGGCAAATGCTAGTCAGATGACGGCGGCGCAGGACACCGGGGTGATCAGCGGAGAGCCGGTCATCTTCATCCGCAATCGGCTGGCGATCATCGTGCCAAGCGATAATCCGGCTGACGTGGAGGAGCTGGGCGATCTGGCGATGGATGGTCTCAAACTCGTCGTGGCGAACCCTGATGTTCCTGTTGGAGGTTACACAATCGATCTGCTCGACAGGATGAGTGCCAATCCGGTCTTTGGGGCTGATTTCCGCGCCAGTGTGGAGGACAACTTCGTCTCGCTCGAAGACAACGTGAAGCAGGTTGTCACCAAGGTGCAACTCGGAGAGGCCGACGCCGGCATCGTCTACGTCTCCGATGTGACGATCGACGTGCGTGACAATGTCCTGTTCATCGAGATTCCCGACGAGTTCAACATCATCGCCGAGTACCCTGTCGCGATGGTCAGGGATGGCGATAGTGAACTGGCGCAGACGTTTATCGACTTCCTACTATCCGACGCTGGTCAGGCCGTCCTGACATCGTGGGGCTTCACACAAGTTGTGGAATGATCAACTGATGGCCATCTGACCCCCTCCCTGCGGCGGCACGGCTAGTGCGGCGATATCGTGCTGTTGACTCAGGTGCGCAGGTGCGGATGAAAGGTGGACGCCATGATGACGGTGATTACCGAAACGACGGTCAAGCAGGGACGCGAAGTGGACTGGGACCGCGCCTATCAGGAGCGTGCGGCTGACGCTCGTAACCAGCCCGGCTGGGTTGACCTGCACCTGCTCGTCCCGGTTGACGACCCGCTCAAACGGTTGGTCGTTGGAACCTGGCAGGATCGCGCATCGTGGGAACGTTGGCATTCGACCGAGACATTCCAGCAGACACGCGACCGGCTCAATGACGCGACCGAGAAACACGGCGACGACCGCTGGTTCAATGTCGCGGAGCAGAAGTCGGTCTGAGTAGAGAACGACCCATCAACTGGCCGATACCTCGTCGGCAGGAATTCACCGCTCTCCCCGTCATCCTGAGCCGCAGCGAAGGATCTCTCAGCGTTCACAGCAGGCAGACTCCAACCCGTGACGCGATGCGATGCTGCCGCGCTGAACCGCCCGGTCGGTCAAGGCCAGGGAGATCCTTCACTGCGGCTCATGATGACATGGGGAAGTGAGTTTGTCCCGCCCGATGG
>JBGSWU010000106.1:0-5677 GCA_041751795.1 Thermomicrobiales bacterium | reverse complement strand
CCAGGAACCGCTGCGCCCACCTGCGCAGGCTCGTGCGCGAACAACCGATGAGCGTGGCAGCCCGCGTGACCGAGAGCCCCCCGGCCACCAGCAGCAACCCGTCGGCGCGATGCCGGACGCGGGGATCAGGGTCGGTGCGAGTCAATCGCGTCAACGCGCGATGATGCACGGCAAGCTCCATGATGGCACCTCCATGAACGCCGCTATCCTCCACCTGCACCAGAACTTTTGTCAACCTGCTTAGTATCACAGCCTCATCCGTAGAGATCGTAATACCGTCGTTGAGAGAATGTCGATTGTCTAGAAAGTGAGTTGGTGGATCACCCTTTCACGTCGTTGACAGTGGCAGTCGATCAACTGCACAAAGTCACGATGTTAAGTGTTGAGCGAACAAGCAGAATTGCTCCTCAATCAAGAACACACAGTGTCTTGCGCAATCGAGAATCCTCCTGTATGAAGTTGGTGTTCAGTTCGAATCGGTTCCCAAGAGCGATGTCACATGAAGTGTCTGCATCGCCGTGTTGGGATGCCGGAAAACGTTGGCGAGAGGAGTGTGCCGTGAAGCGACTGTTTGGAATCGTGCTGGCAGCCGTCACACTGCTGGCGGCCCCCAGTTCGTCAGTGGCTAAGCAACGTCCCACTGCAGGAATCGACTCATTCGTGCCATTGTCGACCTTCACCGTGCCCGGCGGAGGGGTGGCCGAAATTGTGAGTTCCACGCCCGATGGGCAGACACTGATCTACACCAATTCCGAGGACGAGCAGGTTGGTATCGTCGACATCAGCGATCCAGCGAACCCGGTTCACGTGCAGTCGATCCCGGTTGGCGGTGAGCCGACAAGCGTGTCGGTTGTCCCGGACGGAACGATGGCGCTCGCGGTGGTTAAGACATCGTACCTGGAGGAAGGCGAGGCACCAGTTATCAAGCCTGGACAGTTGATCGCGATCGAACTGCCATCGGGCAATGTCCTTGGGCAACTCGAGATCGGCAACGGTCCGGACTCGATTGCAACATCCAGGGTCAACGGTTCGCTCACGGCGGTCATCGCGATCGAGAACGAGCCGATCGTCATTGATAATGATGGCAACCTGACCGACGAAGAAGAGCCGGGCAAGCCAAACGACATCAGCGGCCCAGGCTACGTCCAGGTCATAACCGTCAACACGGCTGACATCGCAACCTCTTCCGTCACTGACGTGTTCTTCAGCGCGGCGACACTAGCGCAGCATGGGCTGTTCTTCCCGAACGACCCCCAGCCGGAGTTCGTGGAAATCCGTAATAACCGGGCGGCAGTCACGCTCCAGGAGAACAATGGTATCGCGATCATCGAACTAGTCGGTCGCAGCCCGAAGCACGTCAGCAGTGTCTTCAGCACCGGCAATGTCGAAGATCGTTCGGCCGACCTCACCGAAGATGGAACGATCTCGTTCAATGAGATGTATCCAGCCGATGTAGCCAATGAGCCATTTGCCGGAGCACGCTTCCCGGACGCCGTCGCTTGGAGCGCCAGAGGATCGGTTCTCTACTCGGCCGACGAAGGCGAGTTTGACTTTACAGGTGGCCGTGGCTGGAGCATCTGGTCTTCGGCGGGACATCTCCTTTGGGATGACGGCGGCGCGCTCGAGTTGACGGCAGTCCAAGAGGGCTTCTATCCTGAAAACCGTTCAGAGAACAAGGGAATCGAGGTCGAGGGGATTGAACTGGGCATCTACGGTAACCAGCAATTCCTGTTCGTCGGCTCAGAGCGCGGCTCGTTCGTCGCGGTCTACCACTTGCTGACGCCACATACGCCGAAGTTCATCCAGTTGCTGCCCACCGGACTCCAGCCGGAGGGGCTGCTCGCGATTCCGCAGCGCGATCTGTTCCTGACATCGGACGAGGGGAGCGGAACGATCTCGATCTTTCAGGCGGTTCCAGTGTCATAAGTGTCCTGTTGAGACGCTGCCCACAAGTAATGGCCGGGCTGGAGCATGTCATCGTCAGCGCGCTCTGGCCCGGCTGTTATCGTCAAGGGAATCGAGTTGCGACCCGCTGGACATTTCACGGACGTCACCTTGGCGTTTACAACGGTATCGCCCCGACAGGATTGGCTGTGTCGTTCAGCGCGGTTTCGCTCGAGTACATCCAGGATGGTCTGATCACTGACGAGTGGTTTGTCGGAGACATGCGCGACATGATGATGCGTATTCTCAACGCCAGTGCACCCTGATCTCCGAGGAATCGAACGCATTGCCATTGCGTTATTGGACGTTGCGAGTTGATCGCCCAGTAGCGATGCTGCCTCGTAGACGGTATTCGTCAGAAGTCGAAACGGGACAGCAATGCAGGCGTGGCTCGGCAAACGGATCTATTACGGGTGGGTGGTCGTTGGCATCACGGCCCTGACGCTCCTCGTTGCCTCTGGTGTTCGAGCGGCCTCTGGTGTTCTCGTCAAACCACTCGAAAGTGACCTCGGCTGGAGCAGGTCGTCGATTTCCTTCGCGATCTCAGTCGGCCTGGTACTCTACGGACTTGCCGGACCGCTCGGTGGTTCGTTGATGGATCGCTACGGGCCGAAACGACTGATGCTGGCCGGGTTAGTGCTGACCACGCTCGCGTCGATCGTCACTGCCGCCTCGTCCGCGCTCTGGCAGTTCACAGCGGTTTGGGGCGCAATTGGTGGACTCGGTACCGGCGTCGTCGCTGTGGTCCTCGGCGCGACGATCGCGAACCGGTGGTTCGTCCAGCGCCGCGGTCTCGTCATCGGAATCTTTGGAGCCGCCACATCCGCAGGACAACTGATCTTCGTTCCGCTCCTGATCTGGGTCGTCAACGTCAGCGGATGGCGCGGTGCTGTCGTGCTACTAAGCATCGCAACCGCGGCTCTCCTGACTCCGGTGCTGCTATTGATGCGCGACGCGCCGTCGGACCTTGGCCTTCGTCCACTGGGAGGAACGGATGAACCGGTCGCACCACAAATGGGGCAGAGCGGTGGCGTCATGCGCGGAGCCGTCCGCGTGCCTGAGTTCTGGTTGCTGGCTGGAAGCTTCTTCATCTGCGGAGCCACGTCAACCGGCCTGATCGGGACACATTTTCTGCCCCATTCGACCGATGTGGGTATCCGGGAAGGAACCGCCGCCATTGTCCTCGCGATCATGGGCGGGATGAACTTCATCGGCACAATCGCTTCAGGCTGGCTGACCGACCGGTACGATCCGCGCAAGTTGCTGGCGAGCTACTACATGTTCCGAGGGCTGTCGCTCTTCCTGCTGCCGTTCGTGACGAGCATCCAGGGACTGGCGATCTTTGCATTCTTCTTCGGCCTGGATTACATCGCCACCGTCCCTCCGACGGTGAGCCTGGCAGCTGATATCTTCGGACGACGCAACATTGGAACTGTCTTCGGCTGGATCTTTGCGTCGCACATGATCGGCGCAGCGGTGGCAGCCTGGCTGGGCGGAGTCGCTCGTGACACCCTCGGCGATTACCATCTCGCGTTCCTGACGGCTGGAGCCATCGCGATCATCGGAGGATTTATGGCACTAGGCATCAACCGCGAAGAACGCCTGGAAGTGAGTCCGGCGGCGGTGCCTGCCGCCTCATGACACGCTGACGGTCGAGGCACGATCAAGCGACCGTGGTGTCATACCCGATTCCGAGGAGGACGTCGCCAAGTCGTTGCGAGTCAGATCGTTCGTGCGTGTCGTTATCGTTCCGGCGAATTTCCCGGTGGGAACGATGTCGCTGATACATCACAGGCGATCGCCATCCTTCATGCTGGCACGACCGACGGTTGGGATTCAGACGGCGCAGTGCACACCCTGGCTCTGCACACGCGGGATATACCGATCGAGTCAACGTCGAACTCATGATTCCCCCGTCCGAACGGGTTTCGATTCTCAACTACGCAAGTACGTCAGGACCGCCAGCACTCTTCGGTGCGTTGCGTCAGCCGGCGGCAGACCAAGCTTCGAGAAAATATTGGTGACGTGCTTTTCAACGGCACCGTCGGATACCGACAACGACTCGGCGATTGCGCTGTTCGAGCGCCCCTCCGCCATCAGAGCCAGAACCTCATGTTCACGCGGTGTCAACTCGTCGAGCAGGTTCCCACGTCGTCGGCGAGCCATCAACTGCGTGACGACTTCGGGATCGAGGACCGTGCCTCCGTCAGCGACCTGGCGTAGCGCCCGGACGAACTGCCCGACGTCGGCGACACGGTCCTTGAGCAGATACCCGACTCCATCAGCCCCTCCTTCGAGAAGCTCGCTAGCGTATCGCTCTTCGACATACTGTGATAACACCAGCACAGCCGTTTCTGGGACACGCTTGCGAGCTTCTATCGCTGCCCTTAGCCCTTCGTCGCGAAAACTTGGTGGCATCCGAACGTCGACAACGGCGATCTCCGGACGATGTTCGACGACGACATCGATCAATGCCGGACCATCGCCAACGGCAGCAACCACCTCACATCCGGCATCCGTCAGCAGGCGGATGATGCCTTCGCGCAACAGAACCGAATCTTCGGCGATCACAACTCTCATGAAAGTGGCAACTCCGCGCGAACCGTCGTCGGTCCACCAGCCGGGCTATCGACCGTCAACCGGCCATCCAGCGCTCCAACACGGTCCGCCAGTCCAGCTAATCCGGTGCCGGTACCGATCGTTGCGCCGCCAATGCCGTTGTCGATGACCTCGATCAGTAGCCGGTTCCCGAGCCGATAGATGCGCACCAGAGCTTCTTCTGCCTGGCTATGGCGTGACACATTCGTCAGCGCCTCGGCGACGACGAAGTAGGCCGCCGACTCGATCGCCTCCGATTGACGCTCATCGAGCCGGACATCGACAGACACCGGGATCGTACTCCGGCCTGCCAGGGCCGAGACCGCGGCATCAAGGCCACGATCAGTAAGTACGGCTGGATGGATACCTCGAACCAGGTTCCGAATCTCGACGAGCGCTCGTTTCGACTCTTCGTGTGCTTCGACTACAAGCGCCTGAGCCGCTTCCGGGGCCGACTCCATCTTTTCCCGCGCCATCCCGAGATCCATCGCCAGTTTGACGAGTTGCTGCTGGGCGCCGTCATGCAGATCGCGTTCGATCCGTCGGCGTTCCGAGAGCGAGACATCGACGGCCTGCGTTCGACTGACCGTCAGCTGGTCCACCCGCTCCGTAAGTTCCGCCTCGCGGTTGGTTCCCAGCAACGCCTTGGCAAGCTGCGCATGTCCGCGCCCAATCCCGACGAGAACGTACGGCAGCAGCATGAGGAGGACAACTCCAACGATCGCCAGGCCGACTGCCTCAAACGGTCCAATGTTCCAGAACCAGTCAGGGCCGACCCAGAGGATGTCGGTCCAGAACCAGATCGGGGTCGTTATCAATTGGAGTGGCACGCTGATGAGGACGGTCGCAATAACGAACTCCGCCAACCCAATTGGGAACAACAGGAAGAGATACAACAGGTCCAGCCAGGTGTGACCATCCTTCAGGCGAAGCCAGATGTGTCGCCAGAATGACGAGCCAACTGGAATGGGGGTGTAGGGATCGCGAATCTGTGTTCCCAGCAGGCCGTTGACGCGCCAGCGCTCCGCCTTTGCGCCACCGATCCACGCGTACATCGTGCCGACGAGGATCGGCAGGCCGATCAGCGTGACGGCCAGGCCACCACCCGCAGACAGTAGGGTGACGAGCACGACGA
>JBGSWU010000105.1:0-6635 GCA_041751795.1 Thermomicrobiales bacterium | reverse complement strand
CTGGCGCATTCGCTCGGCTCGGTCGCTCGTCTCAACTGGCACCCGATAGTGTCCCTTCATCATTCCATGGCGGGTGGACGATACTTGATGATCGGCTGTATGGCAACGGTCCCACGCAACTGATGCGGGGGACCGTTGTCGTTCCTTGGATGGTTAGCTACGGAAGTAGTTCCAGCGACCGGGACCGGCTAACTGTCGTGATTCTGCTGATGACGTCATCGACATTGAGCGCGCCAAGATTTTCACCCGAACGTAGGCGCACGGCGACGGAATCGGCTTCAACTTCCTTATCGCCTACTACGAGCATGAACGGAACTTTCTGATTCTGGGCCTGGCGAATCTTATTCTGCATGCGGTCTCCGCCAAGATCCACCTCAACACGAATCCCGGCGTCACGAAGGCGTTGGCCCACCTTCTCGGAGTACTCGAAGTGGCGGTCAGCAATCGGGATGACGACGGCTTGCACCGGAGCGAGCCATACCGGGAAGGCGCCCGCGAAGTGTTCAATGAGCACACCGAGGAACCGTTCCGTGCTGCCCGTTACGGCGCGATGGATGACAACGGGTGTGTGGGCTTGACCATCTTCTCCGATGTATTCGCAGCCGAGGCGTTCAGGCTGGATGAAGTCCACCTGGATCGTTGAGAGCTGCCATTCCCTTCCGAGGACATCCTTAGCCATGAAGTCTGCTTTCGGGCCGTAGAAGGCCGCCTCGCCCGTCGCAGGGACATATGAGACGCCCTTCGCGTCCATGGCATTGCGTAACGCCTGTTCAGCGCGCGTCCACTTGTCGTCGTCCTGGACGTACTTGCCCTCGTCACCCCGCAGCGACAGCTGGATGTAGTAGTCCGAGAAGCCGTATGTGTCGAGAATCTCCCTGATTAAGTCAAGCGCCCTGCCGAACTCGTCGCCGATCTGGTCTTCGGTACAGAAGACGTGGCAGTCGTCCTGAGTCAACGAACGCACACGGGTGAGTCCGCTCAGTTCCCCGCTCTTTTCGTATCGATACAGCGTGGCAAACTCCGCATATCGAAGCGGTAACTCGCGATACGAGTGCATCTGCTGATTGAACAACGTCATGTGTGACGGGCAATTCATTGGCTTGAGTCGCATTCGTGTGCCCTCGTCTTCCATGACGGGGAACATCACGTCGCCATAGTGCTCAAGGTGGCCAGAGCGAGCGAACAGCTCTTCCTTGACGACGTGACCCGTCCAGACATGCTGGTAGCCGTAGCGGGTCTGGGCGTCGCGAACGTAGGACTCCATCAGATAGCGAACCATTTCGCCCTTCGGGAAGAAGATGGGGATGCCCGGGCCGATGTCCTCGGACAGCGTAAACAGCCCTAGTTCGCGTCCGACTCGACGATGATCTCGCTTGCGTGCTTCCTCGAGCTGGTTCAAATAGGCTTCGAGGTCCGTCTTATTCTTCCAGGCGGTCCCATAGACCCGTTGCAACATCGGGCGCTTCTCGTCGCCGCGCCAGTAGGCACCTGCGATGTTGAGGAGTTTGAACGCGCCGATCCGCGACGTATCGACGACGTGTGGACCTCGGCACAGGTCGAGGAATGGACCGTTCTGATAGGTGCTGATTACTTCGTCGGCTGGTAGATCCTGGATCAGTTCGAGCTTGTACGGCTGATCAGCAAACAGCGCGAGTGCTTCATCTCGCGAAAGTTCTCGACGCTCGAATGATTCACGCGCTTTGATGTGCTTGCGCATGTTGGACTCGATCTGCTCGAGATCTTCCGGGGTGAGAGAACGCGGCAACTCGAAATCGTAGTAAAAGCCATTCTCGATGGCAGGTCCGATCGCCAGCTTCGCGTCGGGAAACATGTCGATGACCGCTTCGGCCATGACATGCGCTGCCGAATGACGCATCCTCGCGAGATCGTATTCGGCGGCGTTATCGGGTGAAACCTGCATTTCGTCTGGGGCAGCAGCCTGACTGACCATCACTCGTCTCCTTCATCGGATTACTCTACGAACGGTCGAGGGGCAAAGCAGATGCGAATGCGGTAGTCCTTAAGCTGGTGATGAAATCGACCGGCATCCGACTCTCCTTCCACGAGGTTTCTTTCAATCGCTACACACGAAAAAGCGCCCACCGTCACAAGGGACGGCAGGCGCTGTAGCGACCTGGCGTGGTTCCACCCTCCTTCCGGCGCGGAGTGCGCCGCTCGGGGTTGCCCGTTAACGGGGGCAAGGCGGAGGCGGCTACAAGCGCGTGGGCGTTCGCCGCTCGGCTCACGGGAGGTATTCTCGAATCTCGCGCTAGCAGGACTCACAGCCGCTGGTCCCACATCTCTGAGGCCCGTGGATTCGATACTCGTCCCGGTCGACGCCATGGTGCGGGATTCTGGTGGGCGGTACTGGACTCGAACCAGTGACCTCTACGATGTCAACGTAGCGCTCTAACCAGCTGAGCTAACCGCCCGCGCCGAAGATGATACCACTGCCGAGAGGAGTTCCGCAATCTATACGGCGACTCCTGCATACCAACCGTCAGCGATCTGCCGCTTCGTATCGCAATCGCTCGATCAGCCGTTCAGACAATTGGATTGCGATGTAGATTGGTTGGTATGCGCCCTCAGCGATCTGCTGTGATCGGGGTGTACCGCTGTCACTAGCACGCCGTCGACGGCGGCTCGCTTCGTCAAGTTGTTCAACGGCTGTGTTGATCCAGTCGATCTCATCTTCGCGGAGCTTGTCTGCATATGTATCGGCAATTGCGAGCAATGCTGGCGATATCTGACTGGCTGCCGACGAAAAAGAACGCCAGGATGGTTCTTCAATATCGTCGAAGAGGGGACGGACGACCGATTTCCAGCGGTAGCGTTGCAGGAGTGAAGTCGCAAAACGAACGTCATAGGCAGCGTCGACGGCAACGTCGTCGCCAAACTCGTACTTAGGCGGAAGCTCGTCGTTTCGGCGGTCGCGCCAGTTGTCCCGCCATTCAGGCCGGAGCCGTGCAACGCTCTCGTAGAGAGCTGCAAGTGCAGCGAACAGGTCCCGGAAGGCGTCCACTCGCCTTTGCCGATTTCGATCTCTTCGAAACAGTAGAGGCGCCTGGGATACGAGGATCATGCCCAACCCAATCGCCAACCGATAAAAAGGGAGCGTGCGATTCATCGAGGTTGGATGTCCTTCCCAACGGCGGGTGCGAGTGACTCAGCAGCGAGGGCGAGGAGCGCGCTCGTTGGGCGATCCGCCGCGGAGCGGCTGACATATCTGTACTGCACGATGCCATCGTTATCGACGATAAAGACGGCTGGTTTCGCAATGATGTGATCGACCTTCTCGTCCCGGTCGGCCAGCCCAAGTTGCTGAATCGAGGTCGACGACGGATCTGAAAAGATGTCGATGACGCCGCCGGTGTCGACGCACATATCGTTCGCCCCGACGAAATCATCTGCACTGATCGCTGCAATCTCGACGCCGACCGCGCGAAATGCGTTGATATCCCGCGCCAGCCCGACCAGATGCTCCCGGCAATGTCCGCACCAGCTTCCCCGATAAAAGATGACAACCGTCATCCGTGGATCCAGCGTGGCTGGTCGGTCTCGACAGGTACGCAACGTAAGAGAGGGGAACGCAGTCCCAGGGAAGGCGGCGACGCTGGGTCGTTGCGCGGTCAATGGCCCAGCAGCCGAACAGACTCAAGGCGTGGCTGCCACAGCAATTTCCACGAAGCAAAGCGAGCCAGTAATTGGTGCGCCTCAGTGTGAAACGGTCGAAGTGGTTCGTGGCGAACCTTCCAGCGCCCGCTGACCTGTTCGACGACAAGCTTGGAATCCGACAGGACGTTCATCGTTAGCGTTGCAGGATCGCGGGCATCGCGCTCGAGTTCTCGCAATAACGTTCGCAGGCCATGCAACATCGACAGATACTCGGCCTCGTTGTTCGTTGTTTGCCCAGGATAATCGAGGCGAACTGGGGACTGCGTCTCAATGACTCCGGTATATACGAAGCTACCGTATCCCTTGCCAGGGTTGCCCAGTGATCCACCGTCGAAGACGAGCGTGATATCAGCTGGCGGCACCTTTGGAGCTTGTACCTTCGGGCGTCTGGAAAGCCCGGACATTCGGATCCCTTCTCGGACAACGTGAGTCCCGCCAACTGGCGGGACTCACGTTCAGTGTATCAGGAATGTGCTTCCTGCCTGGCGCGATGGGCAGCGATGATGGAGTCCGTCAGGTGCGATGGCACCTGCTGATAATGGCTGAACGAGGACGTAAAGGTTCCCCGGCCCTGGGTGAGCGATCGGAGGTCAGTTGCATAGCGCTGGACCTCAGCCGCTGGGACGGTCGCTTCGATCGTCGTGAATCCGTTTTCGGCGGGTGTCATGCCACTGACATGGGCACGCTTGACGGTGAGGTCGCCCATGATGTCGCCAGTGTAGTGATCTGGACCGGTGACTGCGACGCTGAGCACCGGTTCCAGAATGACAGGGTTGGCCGATTGGGCAGCCTTCTTGAACGCCTGGGACGCAGCAAGCTTGAACGCCATTTCAGATGAGTCCACGTTGTGATACGAGCCGTCGGTTAACGTCACGCGGATGTTGACTACCGGGAACCCGGCGAGGACGCCTTCCTCCATCGCTTCGCGCACGCCTTTTTCGACGGCAGGTATGTACTGGCGTGGGACCGAGCCGCCGAAGATTTTCTCGACGAACTCGAACTCTTCTTCGGTCGGTTCGACGTCGATGAACACATGTCCGTACTGACCGTGTCCACCGGTCTGCTTCTTGTGCTTGTATTCAATCTTCTGCACGGCGCGCTGAATCGTTTCACGGTAGGGTACGACCGGCAGTCCGATATCGACGTTGACGCCGAACTTTCGCGCCATGCGCTCCATGGCGATCTGAACGTGAGACTCGCCGAGACCGCTCACAATCGTTTCGCCAGTTGCCGCATCTCGACCGATGTGCAGCGTCGGGTCTTCGTCCGCGACCCGCTGGAGCGCGCTGCCCATCTTGTCGAGGTCGGACTTGGTCTTCGGAGAAACTGCAGCGGTGAAGAGCGGGTTCGGGAATTCAATCCCGCTGATAACGACCTTGTGCTGTGGATCTGCGAGCGTGTCGCCGGTCGTTGTCTCCATGAGTTTCGCGACGGCTCCGATGTCGCCTGCGACAACTTCGGAAACAGGTATTTGTTCTTTGCCACGCAGGATGTACAGCTGTCCAGCGCGCTCGTCCTTGTTCCGCGTGACATTCCAGATGTGCGTGTCAGACTTGAATGTCCCTGAGTAGACGCGAAAGTAGGTGAGCTTGCCGACGAACGGGTCGGCGATCGTCTTCCAGACGAACGCTGCAACAGGTCCATCCGGATCCGGATCGAGTAATGTGTCATCGCCTTCCGGGGCTTGTGCGCTAATACCGCCCGGCGCTGGTGCAAGATCAACGACGGCGTCGAGGATGATGCACGGGCCACGATTGGTCGACGCAGCGCAGGTAAGAATCGGAACGATTTCCCCGCGTTCGACTCCAGACCGCAAGCCGGACCGAAGTTCCTCTGGTGAAATGTCGTCGTCCTCCAGATAGCGGAGCATCAACTCTTCGTCGTTCTCGGCGATCTTCTCGACGATCTGAAGTCGATACGTCTCGACCTCGTCGAGCATTTCGGCCGGTACGTCGGTTTCGGTGATCTTACCGTCGCGGTTGTCGGAAAAGATATGGGCCCGCATTGTAAGAAGATCAATGACACCACGAAATCCCGACTCGCGACCGATCGGGATGCAGAGTGGGACGACTTTCGATCCGAAGCTGGCCTGCGCGGACGCAAGGCTGGCTGAAAAGTCAGCGTTCTCACGATCCATCTTGTTGACAACGATCATCGTTGGGAGTTTGCGTTCGGCAGCGTATCGCCACGCATACTCGGAACCGACTTCGACACCTGCCGACGCATCGAGCAGGATCAGCGCGGCGTCGACGACACGAAGCGCAGCCTTCACCTCGCCGACGAAGTCAGCGTAGCCTGGTGCATCGATAACGTTGATTTTGTGATCTTTCCATTCGACTGGTGCTGGGGTCGCACTGATTGAGATGGTGCGCTTGATCTCATCTGGGTCCCAGTCCGAGACGGTATTTCCTTCTTCAACGCTTCCGAGTCGGTTGATTGCTGTTCCTGTGAAGAGGAAACTCTCCGTCAATGACGTTTTTCCCGCGCCACCGTGGGAGAACAACCCAATGTTGCGAATCTTATCGACGGGGTATGTCTTCACAGGCCACCTCCCGGAGAGCGATCTGAAACGGGGTACGCTAACCTCATTGGGCGGTCCTTGGATCGGACGCCCCTGGGCTTGGCCACATCGTTTCAGGTCGGAATCTTATTGAATCATCGGTGTTCCGGCGTAAGATCTCGACCGGATTCGTCAGGCACCACCTTATTATAGTCTTCACGCCAGCACAACAACGGCGGTGCACACGATGTTCATGGTAGGGGAGTGAATGGACGAACGAGCGTCGTTACGCCAACGGATAAAGAACCTTTTGCAGGAGTTGTCGTCGCTTGATGGTGTCTCCGGACACGAGCATGCAGTCGTTCACCGGCTTCAGGAACTATTGACGCCACATTCCGAGAAGATGACGGTGGACACCTACGGCAACGTCTTCGCTCAGGTAAACGGCGACGACGGTGGG
>JBGSWU010000104.1:0-23961 GCA_041751795.1 Thermomicrobiales bacterium | reverse complement strand
TCGCCGACGGAGACGAGTGTTTCCACGCCTGGCTCCGCCGCCCAGTCGCGTCGGATTTCATCCGCATATTGATCGTCGTCCGCATTGAGAACGGCGACGCTGTCGTCGTCGACATCGAGCGCATCAACGTCGTTTGACGTGACGGTCTCTTCCAGCGTCAACTTGATGACTAATGTTAGTCGCCGGTTGATCTCGCCGGAGTCGGAGCCTGGCTGAAGCGGTCACCTCGCTCGGTCACGGGCGCTGTCCGTCGAGCACTCTCAGGGCGTGGGAGAACGTGGATACATAGATACGCCAGCGTTCCAAAGAACAGAGAGACGATCGTTCCGTGAGACAGCGTCGCGAAGACATCCATCCTGGACCAGACGACTGCCGCACCGCCAAGCGACTGTGCGATCACCAGCACGAGCGCAATGATGCTGCCCCAGTAGAGATCGGGTCGGCTGTCACGCATTCGGATCGTGTACGACAGCAAGGCTGCCATCCCGATGACGAGTACCAGGGCAGCAATTCGATGGGTAAAGGCGATTCCAACCGGGCCGGTGAAGCCAGGGAACGCGCTGCCATTACATAGTGGCCAGTCGAGACACGCCAGACTTGACTCAGTATGGCGAGTGTACGCCCCAAGGTAGACGACGATATACGTGTATGCAGCAAGCCCCCAGACGGTCCAGATTAGCCACTTCGGAACTGGGCGGTCGCGCAACTTGTCGCGGCCGTTCTGTTCGTACGCAAGAACGGCTGTCAACAGCGTGCTGGCAAAGGCGATCAGTGAGACACCGAAATGGAGTGCCCGAACTTCGTCCGATTGTGGCCACATGACGGATGCGGCACCAAGCCCTGCCTGTAGAAACAGGAAGAAGACCATAAACGGTACGAAGATTCGGAACTCGAGTCGTCGTCGCCAGAACCAGAGGACGCCAATTGACGCCGCGATAATGAGGACACTCTCGATGCTGACAACGAGTCGATGTGAGTATTCGATTGCTGTAGCGACGGTGTATTGCGGAATGAATTCGCCGTGGCAGAGCGGCCACGAATTACCACAGCCGTCGGCTGAACCGGTATTTGTGACGAGTGTTCCCTGGATCAGGACCAGGAACATCCCTGCTGCCGCCGCGACGGTCAACCGCTTGACGAGGGTTTCCATCATTGGACACGTCCCGCACATGCGCCGGGATGTCCGGCGCCGACTACCGAGTGTCACGACGATTCCCCTGACGCCGCTCACACGCACATAAGGATACGCCTTCTCCTGATGCTGGAGCGAGATTAATGTTCCAGTTTTAGAAGCTCAGATTCCTGAAGTGGTTCTTGTCTGTCGAAGTTCCTTATTCATAATGGCGAATGCGATGCGTCATCAGGCGACGAGCTACTGGATGCCGCGCGATGAAAGGAACGTCCCCGATGGATGTGTTCACGCTTGAAGACCTGGCGGCGGACACCCGCCGCAGCGACACGCGATTTCACGAGTTTCTCCGTGTCGAGACCCTGAGTTGCGGAATGTACATCCTCCCTGGAGGCGGGGAAGATGATCAGGTTCCGCACCGCCAGGACGAGGTATATGTGGTCGCCAAAGGTCGCGGCAGGATTCAGGTTGGGGAGGAAGTCCAGGCAATTGGGCCAGGAAGCGTCATCTTCGTCGCGGCTAACGTCGAGCATCGCTTTCTCGATTTCAGCGACGATCTGGAGATCCTCGTCATCTTCGCACCGGCGTACACCGGTCGTGAGTAAGCCACACGAAGATCGGCCAACCAGACAGTGCCGGGGCTGGTTGGCCGATCTTCTCGGAACGACGGAATTTACTCCGCCATCGCTCGAACCTGGCGCAGGTGGTCGCCTTCGTGAATCGCCATCAACATCATCCATCCGTTCCCGCTCATTTCGCCGAAGCGGTCATGGGCTTGGGACTTCGTCAGGTCTGCGTCTGCCGGAATCTCGGAGACGAACGCGTCGAAATCAGTATTGGCCGTCGACAGTATTGCCATAGATTCCTCGCGTGGCGGCAGGGTCTCCATTTCTATTCGATCGGTGTTCGCTGCCTCAGGCATCCCGAGCAGCGACCGAACAGGGGACGACATTGAGGCCTGAGAGTTGGCCAAGTGGGCGACAACCTGTCCGGCCGACCAAGCGTCTTCACCTTCCGCCGGCGACTGCCGGTCGAATGCGGAGTCGGGTAGCGTTTCCAACGTGGATACCAGCATCCTGCGCATGGCGCGCACTGTGCTCGTCATCTCGTCCAGTTCGTATTCAGCCCCAGCCTGCGACAGCGTCATCGACCGCTCGCCGAACACCTTACCCGCGATCTCGCGCATCGCTTCACCAGTTAATCGTGACAACTCGGTCCTCCTTCAGTTCCGCTGTCTCAAGTTCGGCAGCGGTTATTAATGGTACGGCACGCGCGGAAACCGGCGTTCGCTGGTAGCATGTGGGCCATCTGACGCAGGGAGTTAACCGCAGTGAAGGTGGGTGAGATGGGTGCAACACGAGCGATTCGCATCGGGATGCCAGTCGAGCAACTGGAAACACCGGTGTTGACAGTTGATATCGACACGATGCAGCGCAACCTCGACAAGATGATGTCGATTCTGGACGGTTCCAGGGTCCGGCTTCGGCCACACTTGAAAACAGCAAAATCACCGGCGCTTGCCCACATGATGGTCCAGGCTGGGGCCGTGGGAGTCTGCGCGGCGAAACTATCTGAAGCGGAAGTCCTGGCCAACGCCGGTATCACTGACATCCTGTTGACCAGTGAGGTGGCAGGCGCTGGAAAGATCGAGCGGCTGGTCGCGCTGGCTGCGCGCCTCCCGAACTTCAAAGCTGTTGTCGATAACAAGTCAGTCGTCGGTCAGATCGCTTGCCTGTCGCGCGAGCGCGGATTGACGGTCAACCTGCTGATCGAACTCGATGTTCATACCGGTCGAAGTGGTGTAACAACGGCAAACGAGGTGCTTGAACTGGCGAATGCCATTCGTGACACTGATGGAGTCGAGTTTGTTGGTGTTCACGGGTACGCCGGGCACGCACAGGTTCGCCCCGATGCCGAGCGGGTCGAGCGCAACGGCCCGGCGATGGAGATCCTGGCTGAGAGTGTTGAACTGCTCAAGGAGCACAACCACGACGTTCGCTATGTCACCGGCGGCGGCACCGGAACGTGTGCGATGGATGTCGAGAATGGTGTGTTGAATGAGGTGCAGGCTGGTTCGTTTCTGTTGATGGATACCCTGTACCGCGATGCAGGAGTGCCCTTCGAAAACGCTATCCGCTGTCAGGCAACGATCATCAGCCGACCAACCGCCGAG
This sequence comes from Thermomicrobiales bacterium, assembly GCA_041751795.1. GTDB lineage: Bacteria > Chloroflexota > Chloroflexia > Thermomicrobiales > CFX8 > JBBECJ01. The sequence continues at coordinate 20,659 of JBGSWU010000104.1, read as the reverse complement.
CGGGCGGTCTGCGACGCTGGTGGGAAGACGATGTCGCACGATGGAGGGCCGCCAGAAGTCGAGAGCCGACCAGGCGTCCGGTATCTTCGTGGCTCTGACGAACATGGTTCGATCGCCGTCGATCCATCTGAACTTCAGGGCGAATTGAACGTCGGCGATATCATTTCGTTACTGCCTAGCCACGTTTGCACAACCGTCAACCTTCACGATGTCCTCGTCGGCGTCCGGAATGGCGTCGTCGAAGCAGTCTGGCCTGTAGAGGGGCGCGGACACGTCTGGTAAAACGCAGGTAGCCAGGACGGGGACCTCTGGGTCATCCACTTGCGTACAAGTCACGACGAGGGTCACATTGAGTGACACTCGTCCATCTGGTACCGTCACTCGTAGCACAGTCGGTGGCGGGATTTGATACTGCAAATGGATGACACCCGTCTGGCCCGAAGCGAAGGACATTGTGATGGCTGAACGACCGATGATTCTGGTCGTTGAGGACGATGATGCGGTCGCGATGATGATTCAGGATTATCTCGGCGGCCATCTTTATCGCACTGCACGCGCCGCAGACGGCCGCGAAGCGGTGGATATCGTGCACGAGGTCAGGCCCGACTTAATCGTCATGGACCTGATGATGCCCCGCTTGACCGGCGGCGAGGCGGCTACCGCGCTGCGGCGTGATCCACTCACGGAGAAAATCCCGATCGTTGCGATATCGGCAGTGGCAGATGTCACCTCAATCGCCGAGATGTTGCCGTTGGACGAGATCTTGCCGAAGCCATTTGATCTGGACGACCTGATCGCCGCGATCGAGCGCCTGCTCCCGGCGAACGTCGAGCAATCCCTCGACTCATCTGAATCTGCCACGCCGTAACGTGACGCGCCGCCTGATCGTTAATGCTGACGACTTTGGCCGTTCTCCGGGCATTAATCGCGGCATTGTTGACGCCCATGTAAATGGCATCGTCAGTAGCACAACACTCATGGTCAACTTGCCTGCATCAGCGGAAGCGGCGATGCTGGCGGCTGATGTTCCTGACCTTGGTATCGGCCTTCACCTGAACTTCTGCTACGGTCAGCCAATCGCAGATGGTGTCGAATCACTTCTTGGTCATGATGGATATCTCGACCGTGATCTGACGCGACTTGCTGGGCGCGCGTCGGCTGCCGACATCCATCGTGAAGCCCGGGCGCAACTGGATAGGTTTCGCGAGTTACTCGGCAGTAAGCCAACCCATTTCGATAGCCACCAGCATCTGCACTCGTTGCCGGTTGCAATCGAGCCCGTCGCCGCGCTCGCTCGTGACATCGGAGTGCCTGTTCGGGCGTGTTCCATTCAGCATCGAGACGTGCTGCGAATGCTGGGCATTGCCTGCCCTGACGGATTCATCATCGACTTCTACGGCGCGGAGCGTGTGAACGCTGCGACGTTGATCGCGATCATGGAGACGCTACCTCCTGGTGTGACTGAGTTAATGTGTCATCCTGGGTACGACGATCCGGTGCTTGCGGACAGTTCGTACCGTGTCGAACGAGAAGCGGAATTGATAACAATCTGCGACGAATCCGTTCGATCAACGCTCACCCGCGAGCAGATATGCCTCGTATCTTTTGATCTTCCCCGGTCCCCTGACTTATATTGAGGATACTGGCCGCAACGACTCCACTGTCTCGCGGAGACCGTCGCTGAGGGTGACTTCCGGACGCCAAACGAGGTCGCGTTCCGCCTTGCTGATGTTGAGATAGATCCGAAACGTTTCCCCTGGCTTCTCGGGTCCATAATTGACATCGTGGTGGTAGCCGGTTGCGTCCTTCAACTGTCTGAAGATGTCATTGATCGACACGCCTTCTCCCGTGCCGATGTTGAAGGCTTCGCCATCGCCCGCGTCCAGCGCGAGGAGATTAGCGCGGACGACATCGCCGACGTAGACGAAGTCACGCTCCTGTTCTCCGGAGCCGTTGATCGTTATTGATCCACCTGCAAGCATCTGCGCTGTGAAGATCGCGATCACTCCCGCTTCTCCGAACGGATCCTGGCGCGGGCCGTAGACGTTGCCGTACCGAAGGACGGTGTACCGCAGCCCATACATCCGGCCGTAAATGTCGAGATAGTGTTCCGGCGCGTGCTTGGACGCACCGTACGGAGAATCAGGCACGATCGGGTGGTCTTCGGGACACGGTAGCGTTGACGGTTCGCCATAGATCGCGCCACCGCTGGAAATGTAAATCACTTTGCCGACGCCGGCGTCGCGTGCCGCGTCAATGACGTTGAGTGAACCGAGGATGTTGCGACGGCAGTCGTCGAGCGGATTGCCGACAGAATGCCGGACACTCGTCTGCGCTGCATGATGGTTAATGACATCCGGCTTTTCGGCGCGAACCAGCGAGACAAAGTCAGGCGAGGCGATATCAACGACGTGCAGTGTCGCCCCTGGATTCACGTTTTCTCGCTTGCCGGCTGATAAGTCGTCCGCGATGAGCACCTGATGTCCCGCTGCGACATATGCATCGACGACGTTAGAGCCGATAAACCCGGCTCCACCGGTCACGAGAATCTTCATCCAGTCTCCTACTCAGCGTGAGTTCATGCCGACGCGCAAACGTCATCGCAATACAGACGGTTACGGGTACGGCAACCGTTACGTCCAGATTCGTCATTCCACTGATTATGCCGGATAATTTGCCGAGTGGCGCACACTACAAAGGTCACGGTTCGCTTTGTCGATCGGTTAGCGGATAGTTCCGCAGATTCCTCAATCAATGTATACTCAAGGAATGAATACTCCGACCGCTGACCACCTGACCGACCAGTTCAATCGACCTCTTCGCGACCTACGCATCTCGGTGACTGACCGATGCAACTTCCGGTGTGTATATTGCATGCCGAAGGAGATTTTCGGGGCGGGTTACCCGTTTCTGACGCGCGAGGAAACGTTGTCGTTCGACGAGATCGCCCGTCTGGGGCGAGTTTTTGCGGCCCATGGCGTCCGGAAGTTCCGGTTGACTGGTGGAGAACCGCTCGTCCGGCGAAATCTCGAAGAACTCATCGCGATGCTGTCAGGAATCGACGGCGTTGACGACATCGCGCTGACGACGAACGGATCGCTTCTTACACCGAAGAAGGCAAATGCCCTCAAGCGAGCAGGATTGAAGCGTATATCGATTAGCCTCGATTCGCTCGACAACGACGTCTTCAAGTCGATGAACGACGTTGGCTTCCCGGTCGAAAAAGTTCTGCATGCAGTCGATAACGCCCTTGATGCTGGCCTCGAACCGGTCAAGATCGACATGGTCGTGAAACGTGGCGTGAATCAGGACAGCATCGTCTCGATGGCGGAGCGATTTCGGGGCACTGGCGTCATTCTGCGTTTCATCGAGTTCATGGATGTCGGTTCGACGAATGGCTGGCGGATGGAAGACGTCGTACCCGCCCAGGAGATCATCGATACCGTATCCGCCGTCTGGCCGCTGGTTCCAGTCGACCCGAATTATCACGGCGAGGTAGCGAATCGCTGGCAGTATGTCGACGGCCAAGGCGAAGTCGGCGTCATCGCATCGGTGACGATTCCGTTCTGCGGCGACTGCAATCGAGCCAGATTGTCGTCAGATGGTCAACTCTACACCTGCCTGTTCGGGATCAAGGGTCACGACTTCCGCGCGATGTTGCGCGATGGATCGTCGGACGACGACATCAGCGAGTTGGTTCGGACGGTCTGGACAAACCGCGTTGACCGCTATTCCGAGATTCGCTCATCTAACACGATTCATCTCAAGAAAATCGAAATGTCCCGCATCGGCGGCTAACCAGCATCGACCAGTTCGACGCCGCGTCTCGGATGGGAGTCAGCATGGAAACGCCTGTTGGAGTACTTCCTGCGGCAGTGCTTGGGTTCGCTGCTTCGCTTGCCGTGGTGTCCGAATCCGACCTCACCAGCGACTGGACATCGCCGTCTCTACCAGGTGCGTTCTGGCATGGCTACGATGACACGATTCGCGAGATGGTCTTTCGCATGTATCACGAGCTTTGCGACCTCGCAGTGACAGCGGAAATGCAACGTTCGTCTCCACCTTCGGAAGCGCAACGCATTCTCGCCCAGCATCATGATGCTTATCGTGATCTGACGGGCGCACTGGTCGGCGTCGTCGAAGATGAGTTCGATCGCGAACCCGCTGACAACGAGTGGCCGTTGCGAACGGTGCTGTACCATATCGCTCTTGCGGAGCGGGGTTTTCATGCGCTGATCCACTGGGCCATCGCACGACGGCGCGGTGGCGATGGCGTTTCAATTGAGATGCCCGATGATTACCGAGACTCTGTCAGCGATCCTGTCGAGGAAGCCGGATCAATGTCAGAGGTGTTGCGACGCTACGATGCGCTGCATACGCGCGTCCTCGCGGACTTTGCGGACCTTGATTCGACTGACCTCGATGCCCCGAATGTCTGGTGGGAAGGCTACGAAGTCTCCGTTCGCTTCCGACTCCACCGCTTCAACGCGCATTTACGCGAGCACACGATTCAAGTCGAAAAAACACTCCATGGAATCGGCCATCGTCAAACGGAGCCGGGACAACTTGCACGCCTTTTCCATCGTGCACTGGGTCGGTTTGAAGGCTCGATCGTCGGTTCACCTCCGGTGCTGACGGACCGACAGGTTGCTCTCGCGTCCGAACTCGACGCCGCCCGAGGCAGCCTCACCCGTCCGGCGGGCTGATCCGATTCCAACGCGAACGGTATGTCACAGGAGGGATCGTGCCTGAATTTCGGGACGATCTGAATCGTCGCCGCGTTCCGCTGACGTCACTCCTGCCGCCGTCTACCTCGTAGTCAGCCCTTCTTGTTTTAACTTGCGACACACATGCCATGAATCAGACATCATCTGTCTGAGTGGTGAAGTTGCGAAAAGTGTCCTTTCATTTCGTGGGCATGCCGTTTGCATATGTGGCTCGCCATAAGACGTTGCAAATGGCAACGACGCTGGCTACAGGGTCGACATGCATAGGAAGGGAAATGATATGGCATCTGAGGGACTTGGATCGTCTCAGACTCACGATGATTTGACGAGGCGAATGTCAACGCAGTCGGATGAATCAGGCGACAGATCATCGGATGTGAAGGCTGCTGCCGATCAGGTAAAGGAGCAGGCTGCGCAGGTGACGGACCAGGTGAAGGACCAGGCCGGCAAAGTGACCGATAAGGCAAAAGAACAGGCTACAACGCGCGCTGAAGAACAAAAGGAACGTGCTGCTCAGGGGCTATTAGGCTTTGCCGACAGTTTGAACCAGGTCAGTGGCTCAATGCGTGACCAGAATCCAACGATGGCGAATTTCGCAGACACGGCCGCCACGCGTCTTGAGGATTTTGCGACGTCGATTCGCGATAAGGACGTCAACGAGCTGATGAGCGATGTCGAAGACATGGCTCGTCGCCAGCCAGCTCTCTTCATTGGTGGCGCCTTCCTCGCTGGCGTCGTTGCTGCACGATTCCTGAAGAGTTCGAGTGGAATGACTCGTAGTGGGTATTCCCAGAACTATTCGAGCGACCGCTATTCTCGCAACGCGGATGCTCGTGAGTACACGCCGCAGTATGGCTCTTCGTCGTACCAATCAACTTCCGGTTCGTCCTCTAACCGCCTTCATTCGTCAACGTCCAGGTCGACGAGCGGATACGGCGGCACCAGTGATTCGTACGAGCAATCGCGAGGCGATCAGTCTGAGTCCGACCGCTCGGGAGCGTCGTATTCCACGGCTGGAACCTATCGCAATCAGGACGCACCCGGTGCGACCCGGACCGGGAGCGGCGTGACCGACAATCCAGTCCGAGATACGGATCTCACTAGATCATCGAGCGACCGGCACCCGTATTCACGATTCTCCGCGACTGAGTCCACCGGAACGATCGGTTCAGCCGGTGACACCGATAACAATCGAAATCGTTTGCCTGGTGGTTCGTCGTCTTCGACCAGCTAATGCAATAGCAATTGGTGAGGGAACCTTATGCAGCAGAGCACTGACGACAGGTCGCTGGGCGAACTGTTTTCTGAACTGTCACGACAGTCGAGCACATTGATTCGCCAGGAAGTCGCGCTGGCGAAAGCGGAGTTCAAACAGAAGAGCAGCGAAGCTGGCAAAGACATCGGGATGATGGCCGCTGGTGGGGCCCTCGTCTATGCCGGACTTCTCGCCCTTATTGCAACGATCATCATCATTCTGGCCAATGTCATTCCATGGTGGTTGTCCGCTCTCCTCGTGAGTCTCGTCGTCCTGGGAATTGGTGGACTGTTGATCCAACGTGGAATGGCGTCACTCAAGCAAAGCGGCATTGCCCCTGAGCAGACGATCGAGTCGTTGAAGGAGGACGCAGAATGGGCGAAGAGGCAAGTCGGTTGAACGACGAGATCCGCCGTGACCCAGCCGAAATCAGTGATGACCCTGAAGTGATCGAGCAGGAGATCGAGCAGACACGCGCAGAACTCAGCGGAACGATTGACGCGATCCAGGAGCGATTGAATCCAGAAGCGTTGAAGGCCCAAGTCAAAGAAGCCGCTCATGATGCGACGATTGGGCGAGTCGTCGACGCGAAGGATCAGGCAGTTGAGCGGGTGCAGGACATCGCTTCGCAAGCATCCGACAAGGTGAGGCAATTTGCGGGAATTGACTCCAACCGCAGCCAACCGCTTGGTGCCGATGACCGATTCAATCGCACATCACAGGGCAACACTGCGATCCTCGAAACGATCCGCGCGAATCCAATTCCAGCGGTAATTGCCGGTGCCGGAATCGGTATGGCCCTGGCTCGAAAATCAAACGATGGTGAAGGAAGGAGTTCCACGATGCGAAACGCCCCTGAAAATCAGTACAGGTACGGTCGCCAGCAAATGAACTATCGAACGGGTTACACGAACTGGGACCGCAGCCAGCCAAAACCCAGTCATCTTCGTGAGTACGAGAGCGATTCGTTTACGAATCAATTGTCCAGCACAGGCGGCGATCTTCTCAGCGTGATTCAGCGAAATCCGATTCCAGCAGCGCTGGCAGGAGTGGGCATCGGGTGGTATCTCATGCGACGATCGAACTCCAACGACCACGGTGACCAGCCGTACTACTATCGCCCTGGTGACAAACGCGTGGACTATGCTCGCTACGATGAACAGTCGACTTTCGCGAATACTGTCGGGAATCAGAACCGGCAACGTAACTGGCAGGAGAACGACAGCTCCCGGCAGTACGACGGTTCCAGCAACTACGAGGGACAAAGTGGAGTCGGCGACCGCGTCGGCGAATACTCCTCAAACGTTCAAGACGCAGCCAGCGATGCTATGCATCGAGCACAGGATATCGGCTCGGACGCGATCGATCACGCCAGCCAGTTTGGTGCCGCGGCTCGAGATCAGGTGAGCCATTTCCCCGATCATGCGCAAGACCAGTTTCAGCACCTTCGCGGCGCCTATCAGAAGCAGGCGCAGGAAAGCCCGCTCGTTCTGGGTGTTGTCGCGATGGGTGTGGGCCTCGCGGTCGGGATGTTGATTCCTGAGACGCAACGAGAGAACGAGGTGTTCGGCGACAAGCGCGACGAGCTGTTCGATCGGACCCAAGAGATGGCCGGTCAGGTAGTTGAACGCGTGCAGGAAGTCGGACACGACGCCGTCCAGGCTGCGCAGGAGACGATTCAGGAGGCAACGAGCGAATCCGAAGCTGGCTCCTCGTCGGCAGCGAATTCCTGACGGTTTTCAGCCGGATGAGGGAGAATCGAGGATATTAAACCGATGATTCTCCCTCGCCCACCGGGTCTAGCTTTCGCTCATTGCCTCGTCGTATCGAACTGCCGCGTCCGACACGCATACGTCAATGTCTTCCTCGAGGATATAGCGCTGTGTTGCGAGTGCTTGCGCTGCATCGCGGACCGTCTCCAGGTATTCGTCTCCACTGCCATAGCGCTCAGCAATCGAGGGTCGGGGATCACGATTGGCGGCACCCGATTCCGGCGTACCCGGAAAGAAGAGTGACATCCCCTGCATCGGCATGATTTGATCTGGCGCTCCGGTTTCGGGATCGCGTGGGTTCCAGCCGGTATGCGTGGCAACAGGCACCGTCAGGTCAGGCAATCGGATGCCTGCAATCTCATTACCATCGTCATCGAGTGCCGAAACGTAATCTGGACGAAGGTCACCTTCTTTGATCGGATGCGTTACAACTCCGCGTTCGGCGAGAGGACCGACATCAACGACGCGTAGTCGGAAAATTCGTGTTGAGTCCGGGAGATGTTCTCCGATACCAGGTACCTTTTCGAACTGGTCGAACACAGATGCGCGCGTAATCGCCGTTCCGTCGTCAAGGCGAGGGTGTGCACTTGGCGGCGGCTCGATACCCTGACTGACCCAGCAATCCAGATTGATAAGCGTTGCTCGTTGGAGTGGGGTGTAGTCGATGACGTTGAAATCGTATCGTCCGCGTCCGCCATCGTTGGAGTTGTAGCGTGACCGGGGGAACCCACCCGGGCCGTGTTGTGTTCCAGCAAAGAGGTATGTCCGGGTGTCGGGGTCGCCAGGAAGGTCGGCCTTGCCAGCCAGGTCGATGTTCATCAGCGACGCGTCACCACGCCAGTATTCCGCTGAGGAGTTCGTTTGGATGACCTTCGGCACGCCTCCGAGTTCACGCTGGCGACGGAGGAGACCCTCGTCGTCGTGCGGCGGCAGGAACCCGAAGCCCGGAGTCGACTGCACTGAAGGTTGGCCGAATCGCTGGTTGAACTCGCCGCGACGTGCGCCACCGACATGTGGGTTTAAGCCATCGAACGCCATTCTCCCCTGTTCGTCGAGGTTGAGTCCGACATAGAGAAAATGCCGCAGCATCCGCCCCGTTTGAGACATTCCCCAGCCATATACGTGGTCGATCCGTGATGCGAGCGGATTATCGTTTTGATCGCTATACCTCAGGAACGACGCAGCGTCGCGGATGGATAACAACCCGCAGCCGACGACCGGAGCATGCGCAGTTTCGTACAGCACCTGATAGATGCGGCCCGGTTCGAAACCCGCTTCGAGGTAGATATGCTCGGCGCTGGGAACGACCGTATCTCCGTCTTCGCGTGCGAAACGCCATTGGGACCGCGGAATCTCGCGAGGGGCGTCATCCTCAAAATCGCGTACAGTCAGTACAGCGTCCTGCTGGTCAATGTCCGCCGCCGGGTACGGTTTGTGAACCCGATCCGCCAGCAGGTGGGCTCGGTGCATGAAGTTCGACTGGAAGCGAACATTCGTCGTGCCGCGTATTGGTTCGCCATTCTTCTCGGCGAGCGGCGGCTCTAGACCCATCAGCGCATCATCACGGATGACATCCCACTGCCAGCCAATCCAACCGAGCGTCCAGCCGTGCCGGAACAGGAAGCCGTCACCCGGCAGGATATTGGCGGTTGGCGGCACTTCACTCAGCGCGCGATTGAACAGACGCGGGGCGAGTTTGCGACCTCGATTCGGCAACTCCAGGAACAGCCGCCGATTCGACCGCGCAGCGTCGGTCGGGACGAGCAGGCAAAGATCCGCCCCGAAGTGGACGCGTCCCTGTTCGTCTCGCGGAGCCAACTCCAGATCGACGATCGCCATGTTCGCTGCGTGTTCTGGATCGACTGCGAACCTCAGCCAACCGTCGATTCGCTCGTACGCCCCGGCGTCGCCGAACTCCTGACCCTCCAGATACGGTGTTCGCTGACGGATATCAAAGTCGATGACTGCCATACGCCTCACTCCTTCTGTGTCATACGCCTCCGGCAGTATCGCATTAACGGGATTTCTTGAATCGTTGTCTCCGGAGTTGATCGACTGCGAGAGTCGCGCTATCGCGTACGATAGCGCCGGAAGCAAAGGGGAAGCGATGACGACTACCAGAAAATCCGCAACTCAGGCTGATTCCTTCGATCCATTCCATGCGTCAGTCACTGCACTCGACACGGCGCATCGCCTTGCTCGGGAGATTGTTAGTGGTCTCTCGACGCGTCCGGTGGGCTACCGGCCAAGTCCAGCCGAAATGGCGCAGGCGCTGGACGAACCGTTCCCGGAATCAGGCTGCGACCCCAGTGATGCCGTCACCGAATGGCTGCGGCGAGCCGAAGCGGGAATTGTCGCGTCGCCCGGGCCGCGTTTCTTCGGCTTCGTCAATGGCGGCTCGACGCCCGCCGCGCTTGCTGGCGACTGGCTGGCATCAGCGATCGATCAGAACGCTGGAATGTGGCTCTCAAGTCCAGCGGCGGCACAAACAGAGTTGACCGTTCTTCGCTGGTTGAAGGAATTGTTTGGGCTTCCCGCCGATTGGGTTGGCGCGCTGACGAGCGGGGCGACGATGGCGAACCTCGTTGGGCTCGCAGCTGCTCGTCAGTGGGCAGGCGAAAGACTCGGATTCGATCCGGCTCTCGACGGCCTGTCTGGCTACCCAGCGATTCCAGTCGTCTCGAGCACAGAAATCCACGCCAGTGCTGTGAAGGCACTCGGCACGTTGGGACTTGGGCGTGGAACGGTCCGCAAGGTGCCGGCCCCGGGCGGAGCAATCAGCATCCCCGACCTGCAGACCGCGTTGGCTGAGATAAACGGTCCAGTCATCGTCGTCGCGAATGCCGGAGAAGTGAACACTGGCGCGTTTGATGACATCGATGCCGTCGCTGATGTCTGCCATGCGCACTCAGGCGGAGCCTGGTTGCACGTCGATGGCGCGTTCGGGTTATTCGCGAGCGTTTCCCCTCGTTTTGCTCAATTCAATCGCGGCATCGATCGGGCTGATTCAGTCGCTGCCGACGGTCATAAATGGTTGAACGTCCCGTACGATTGCGGATTCTCGTTCGTCCGGGACGATGCGGCGTTGCGTTCATCGTTCAATGCAACCGGGGCCTACATCGCGCCGACTCCCGACCTTGGCTGGGACCCACACACGCATGTGCCTGAAATGTCGCGCCGTTTTCGAGGGCTTGCGGCTTGGTGCGCGTTACGCGCCTACGGGCGCGAGGGGTACCGGGAGATGGTGGAACGCTGTGTCGACAACGCCCATGCGTTTGCCAATTGGATCGATGGGAACAATGGCGTCACGTTGATGGCCCCCGCACCACTCAACATCGTTTGCTTTCGTTATGTTCCAGAAGGCATGGGTGATATCGAGACCGATGCGTTTAACCGCAACGCTGTCGCTGCGATTCAGCGCGACGGTCGCGCCTATGTGACGGGAACGATCTGGAACGGCCGGGCGGCGATTCGTGCCGCCTTCGATAACTGGGCGACGACGACCGAGGATGTCAATATCCTGCAGCAGGTCGTCCACGATCAACAGCCGAATTAGCGCTTCGTACGACGATCGTCCTGAGAAATCCGGGTCGATCCGATTATCAGCGGCCTGCACCGTCTGGCATTGACAATACCAAGACATCGTCGTATTTTTACGAAGAAATGATTCGTCTTTCTACGAAGGGATGTATCGATGGCGCAGAAGAACGGCGTTGACGTTGCTACGATCCGTGAAGCCGTTCGCGAGCGATACGCGAGCGCTGTCACGATGGTGATTAACCGCGAGTCGGCGTCGTGCTGCTGCGGCACATCGGCGGAGACGAGTTGTTGTTCCGGGCCTAGCGACGTGTCCCCTATGATCATTGGGAACTACAACCCGGGCGACACGGCCGGTTTACCGGAGGAAGCCGTCCTTGCGTCGTTCGGCTGCGGCAATCCAGTCGCGCTCGCGAAGCTCGAACCAGGTCAGACGGTGCTCGATCTCGGCTCCGGCGGCGGCATCGATGTCCTCCTTTCTGCAAAGCGCGTTGGAGCGGATGGTTTTGTCTACGGCCTCGACATGACTGATGAGATGCTGGAGCTGGCAGAACGGAACCGCGCGGCAGCCGGTATCGAGAACGTGCGATTTCTCAAAGGTGAGATCGAATCGATTCCACTCCCTGATGCGACCGTTGACGTCGTCATCTCGAACTGTGTCATCAATCTTTCTGCCGACAAGAACGCCGTCCTTACCGAAGCATTTCGCGTTCTTCGACCCGGTGGCTGGTTCGCGGTATCGGACATCGTTGTCCAGGGCGAATTGACGCCCGAGTTGCGCACCAGCATGGACGCCTGGGCTGGCTGTGTTGCAGGAGCGCTTGAAGAAGAGGACTATCGACGTCGATTGACTGCCGCTGGTTTCATCGATGCCACAGTTGAGGTCACTCGTACCTATGATGTCGCAGATATCGGTTGCTGCTCCGGCGCCACCGATGGTGCTAGCAACGGCACGGTCGTCAGCGCGTTTGTCCGAGCAAGAAAAGCTGAGTAGCTTTGGACAACAATCACGCATTAGTGAATAGGGTTTTGCGCAAGTCTGGCGCGCCGATGCTATGATTACATAGTAAGGCAATATTTGACCAATAATGGATTGTTGGGTCACGGATGAAGACCATTGAGATGCCAACGGCGACTGACGAACAGATCGTCGAAATGCTGCGGGCAGTCGCAAACCCGGTTCGCTATCGCATTCTGCAGATTCTTGGCGAACGTGGCGAATGCCAGTGTGGTCCGCTTGGAAACGAACTCCCGATCGCGCCGTCAACGCTGTCCCAGCATTTGAAGGTTCTGCGCGAGGCGGGGTTGGTTCGGGGTACCGTGGACGGACCGTCAATTTGTTACTGCCGCGACGAGGAGCAGATCGACTGGTTGAAGCAGCAGATCGCGAGTCTCTAATTCCGCACAGAACTTGATCCAGTGGTGGCGATGCAACCGACCAGCATCGGCGACTACGGCATCCAACGGCGCGAGTCGCGTGGCGGATCAATGTAGTGGGCTTCGAAGATTGGGGACGCAAGGATCGCGAGGACGCGTAACAGGTCCGAGCCGGTATTTGTGAAGGCGTGAACGGCTCCGGCAGGGATTGTCACAGCATCACCAGGACCAAGCGATACGCGCTCGTCACCGACGAATACCTCAGCCTCGCCGCTGATGACCCGTAAGACTTCCTCAACGACGTGAACATGCGCTGGAGCGCCGACGCCAGAAGCGCATTCCTGTTCGAAGACCACGAGCTGGCGGCTGCCATTGGTGGCGGACGCATAAACACGTGTCTCAACGCCCTCTCGCCAGACTTCAACGGTGCGGTAACTACTACGGGCGATGAACATCCAGCGACTCCTCAAACGTGTCCGTTTCATCCGGTAGATCGACGCCCCGATCCTGGAGCAATGGCTGAGACAGCATCTCGTACAACCGTGACCGGCAGCGGAGGAATTTGCGTTCGAAGCTGCCGTAGCCGTAGCTTGGTGGGAAAAGATCGTCCAGTCGACATTCTGTCGAGACTACCAGCGACAGCGAGCGATCGTAGGCTTTGTCGATGAAATGGACGAAGCGCAACGCTGTGTCCTGATCAGGCAACGTGTCCAGACCAGATATGGCCAGCGTCTCCATCGATGCGATCAGCGCGGGGTATTCCAGTGGTGGGAGTTGTGCTAGCTTCGCTGTCAGCGAAGGCCAACGCATCGCGTCCCATTCGTGGAGGATGACGTCTGCTGGCAGGATTCGCGGCAAATCGTCCTCGTGGTCGTAGTGCCGGTGGCGATAGTCTTCGCCGTCGATCCGCAGGGAATCGAACGACGCAGCCAGGGCACCGATCTCACGTTGAAACTCTTCTGCGCTGAATCGTCCTTTTCCGAGTTCACCGGGAAGCGTATTCGAGGTGACGATCAACCGGGAGCCGCGTTCGATAACGCCGCGCACGAACGATGTCGCCAGCATCGTGTTCCCCGGGTCATCGAGTTCAAATTCGTCGAGGCAGATCAATCGCGCCTGGCCAAACATGTCGAGGGCGCGCGCCATCCCCAGTGCACCGACAGCATAGGTCAGTTCCTGAAACGACAGGTATGCGCGCGTTACACGGGTCGCGTGGTAGGCCGCAGCGAGCAGGTGTGTCTTCCCAACGCCGAAGCGCCCGTCGAGATACAAACCGTGCCACGATATCGCATCTCCATTGCGACGCAGTCGAGCGATCAGCCCTCGCCTCTCGACAGATGAATTGAGTTCGCTAACTGCGGCTTGTAATCGGGCGACGGCGGCTTGTTGCGAGGGATAGTCCGCGTCGGGGCGATAGCTGTCGAACGTCACGTCCTCAAATCGCGGAGCCACCTGGAAATCGGCGAGTGAAATATCAGGCTCGGTCGTGGCGTCTGGGACGGTTGTAGCGTAGTTCACCTGCGATCCGCCTTTGCGCCACGTTGAGGTCGTACCGCTAGCGAACGATTCAATGTCGGTTCATTTCTGCTCGTGATCTTCCTGCTGATCTCTGTAATGCCGTACGAGTAAACGATCGTGTGCTCCTCACCGCTTCGTATTGTTCGCAGCGACCGCCGACCTGGAGGCACTATCGACGTGAATCGCGACCCCACGTGATAATACCCGACGGTACCGCAATCATCGATTGAGGATGGAAGCAACGATGGCCCAGCATCTCGACGACAGGTTCCGCGAGTTCGGAGAAGCCGCTGAGCGTTTGACTCAGATTGGCGCGCTCGAAGGCGCGGCTGGAAACATCTCGTTGTTCCTCCCCGCCGATACGCCAGATCTGGCCGAGTACATGGTGTCGGTATTCAGTGAGACTCAGGATATCGAATTGCCCGGGCGGGAGTTGCTACCGCTCGGGACGCTGATCATCACCGGCTCGGGTCGCCGTCTGCGCGATGTCGTGACTCGGCCCGTTACGATTCTCTGTGCGATTGTCATCGCCAACGACCGGCGAGCGACCTTGCATCGCAGTCCAGAATCCGGCGTTACGCCAACGAGCGAGAATGACTCCCACATCGCCATTCATGCGGCCGCTCTCGATGGACAGCCCGCTATCCACTCAGTCGTTCATGCCCAGCCACCGGCGCTCACCTGGCTGAGCCACATCCCAGCGTATCGAAATGTCGAAAGGCTGAACCGGCAATTATTCCGATGGCAGCCAGAAACACTTGTCACATTTCCGGAGGGGCTTGGCGTCCTGCCATTCGAGGTTCCCGGTACTGCGACTCATGGAAACTTGACGGCACAAGCGATGCGTCACCATCGCATTGTGGTCTGGGCGAAGCATGGTGTCGTCGCCCGCTCGTCAGCGGGACCGATGGCGGCGGCAGATTTGATCGACTACGCGGAAGCGGCTGCCGAGTACGAAGTCAGGGATATGCTCGCTGGTCGTCCCGCCGATGGTCTGACGCTGGCGGAGCTGCGGGCTATAGCGGCACGGTATGCTGTCCCAACCGTGCTGCTTGACAGGTTGCCAGACGATCTATTGGAGCGGTGAAACCAGATGACTGATTGGGTGACATGGTAATCAACACGAACCAAACGATCTTTATCACCGATCTCCTGTTGGAACTGGAACCAACCGGTGTGAAGTCTGCACCGTTTGCCCCAGCCGTCCATGCGGGCGTCCTTCATGTGAGTACGGCAGCCTTTCGGCACATCGTCAGTCAGGTGTTGACCGACGAGATCGACATCCCGGTCGGAAAACTCGCCTTTGTCGATTGCGGCTGGCAACCAGGAGGCGCCTGGGTGACAATGCGGGTACGCAGTTTCATCCAGCAGAACGTGACACTGAAAGCGTCGCTCACAGAGGCGCAGAATGGCACCCTGCTGATTCGTCTTCTCGACGTCCGAGCGGGAATGCTGC
The DNA here is from genome assembly GCA_041751795.1 of Thermomicrobiales bacterium. Lineage (GTDB taxonomy): Bacteria > Chloroflexota > Chloroflexia > Thermomicrobiales > CFX8 > JBBECJ01. The sequence goes on along the minus strand of JBGSWU010000104.1, from coordinate 5,017 downwards.
CCCTCAATCGCTTCCTCGATCCGATGGTTGACCAGGTCGCCAAACAGCCTGGATTCACGCGGACTGGGCAAACCGAGGTTGAATTGAACGTCGCCGAACTGCTTCGCGCTCAGCACGTCCCGATCACCTGGACCGCGGTGGTCCGCAAGGTCCGGTTCGATTCAGACGTGCTGATCCTCGAAATGGGACAGTAGCCGCCCGGGAACCTCATCTTGGATGCTCAGCCATCAACCGCTCCAGTTCGGTGAGTAGCCCTTCGAAGACATCCAGCGCCTTTTCGATTGGCTCCGGAGTCGTCATGTCCACTCCAGCGTCCTTGAGCAATTCCAGTGAGTAATTGGACGAGCCTGACGACAGGAACCGAAGGTATCGTTCTCTTGCCGGCTCCCCTTCGTCGATCAGCATCTTCGAGAGCGCCGCTGCTGCCGAGAGCCCAGTTGCGTACTGGTAAACGTAGAAGCCGCGATAAAAGTGCGGAATCCGTGCCCACTCGATCGCAGTGTGTTCACCGACGTTGACGTCAGGTCCATAGTAGCGATTGCAGAGTTCCGAATACTGTTCGGACAGGACATCTGGGGTCAGCGCATCCCCTGCCTCGACGCGCGCATGTGCCCAGCGCTCGAACTCAGCAAACATCGTCTGCCGGAAAAGGGTTCCCCTGAAGTCCTCAAGTGCGTGGTTGATGAGGTACATCTGTGTTGCCGGATCATCGGTTTCGCGTCGCATCGCGTCGGTCATCAGCAATTCGTTCACAGTTGACGCCACCTCCGCGACGAAGAGCGTATACCGTCCATAGGTGTACGGCTGGTTCGCGCTCGTGTACCACGAATGCATTGCGTGGCCGACCTCGTGACCGAGGGTAAAGACATCGTCGAGACGGCTCGACCAGTTAAGCAGCATGAATGGGTGGACGCCATACACGCCCCATGAGTACGCGCCGGAGGTCTTGCCCTTGTTCTCGTAGACATCGACCCAGCGCGAGTCGAACCCTCCAGCCAGCGTTTGCCGGTAGTCATCGCCGAGTGGTCCGAGCGCTCGCATTACCAGCTCGACACCGCGCTCGTAGGTGTACTCATCTTCAATTTCGGGAACGATCGGGACGTAGAGATCGTAGACCTCCAGCTGATCGAGGCCGAGCGCCTGTTTTCGCAACCCGATATAGCGATGGAGTAGCGGAAGTTTCCGATTTACCGTTTCGACCAGGTTGTCGTAGACGGCCACCGGAATGTTGCTCGACGAGAGAGAGGCTTCCAGCGCCGAACCATAGTGACGGGTGCGTGCTTCGAACACGTCGGTTTTGACGCTCGATGCGAAGGTCGTTGCTATGGTGTTGCGATGGCGGATGTACGCGTTGTGCATCCCCTCGAACGCGGCTTTACGAACCGACCTCGTGCGCGACTCCATGTAGCGCAGGTAGTTCCCTTTCGTCAGGGTGACACTGTTGCCATCTTCGTCTTCGATCGTGCCGTGTTCGAGGTCAGCGTTGTTCAGCATCGTGAAGATCTGCCCCGGCGCCATTAGAACCTCTCCCGCGCTCGCCAGGAGTCTTTCCTGTTCAGCCGAGAGGACGTGTTCGCGCTGCCGGAGCAGGTTTTCGAGCGCGTGCTGGTACTGAGCCAGACCAGGCTCCTCAGCGATGTACCGCTCGACGGTTCCCTCTGGCAATGCAAGCAACTCTGGTTCGAAGTACGATGCGGCCTGCCCTGCTTCAACGCTGAGGCCAATCGCCCGGTCGTGATCGGCGACAGCCTGTGCGTTCGTGTTGTCCTCGTCTTTTTTCAGGCCAGCATAGGAATATGCCCGCATCAATCGCTCGCCGATTGAATCCTGCAATTGTAAGCCCTCGAGCAACCGGCCGGGCCCCTCACCGAGCGTCCCTTGCAATGCCGTCAGCTTTGGCAAGTCGGCGCGAGTTTCCTCGATCGCCGCTTCCCATGCCTCGCGGGACGGATAAATCGCCGAGAGATCCCAAGTGTCATCAGCCGGCACGTCCAGCCGTGCTCGAAGTTCCTCAACGACCATGGCTCATCTGCTTCCTGTACCTGCGTGTCTGATAATGCGTACCAGCCTATCATGCTCTGGTTGTTCGGATATTGTCTCAATCGTCACGAACAATGAGGATGACGCCAGCCCCACCGAGGTACATACCCCCGTCAACATTAACGGCAAGCCCATCGGCATAGACAAGCGGTATATCAATGTCCTCGACCAGTCGATTGGCCATCAGCGGAATTGGTGAGTGACCGTGGATGACCTGTGTCCCACCGTATGCCGCCAGCAGCGTTTCGACGGCTTCGATACTGCCACCGCGCTGGTCGTCGAAGGCAAACCGGGTGGATATGGCGCCGAGCAACCGGTCCCATTCGACAGGATCATCGCCCGAAAGCACCGATTCGACAGCGGCATTCACGTCGGAGATTGACGAACCATAGTCGAGATACCAGAGCGAGTCACTATGAATAAGCAGCCGATTGGATACCAGTGCCATCGCCGGGCGCTGTGACATCCATGCCGCTCTCTCTGGCGAGAGTCCAGCGAGGTCGGCCCGGCGTCCGCCGGCCATCAGCCATTCTCCGAGGAACGACTGGTGAGTGACGTCCGACACTGCACTGTCGCCGAACCGGTGGGCCATCAGAAGCAGCAGATCGTGGTTCCCGAGCAGCGAGCTGACTGCTCCTCCGGTATCTGGTGCCGTCTGTTCAAGCCCCATGATGAGATTGATGACACCGATACCATCCGGCCCTCGATCGACGAGATCACCGAGGAACCAGAGTTGGGCGTCGTCGGCGATCCAGTGAAGGTCGTCATCGACGATCCCTGAATCGAGGAGGAGGCTAATCAGTTCAACCTGCTGGCCGTGGACGTCACCGAGGACCACGAGTGGCGGAACTCGCGCTATGTCACGTTGGAGGCTGGGACCACGGTCGTTCTTGCTCACCCAGCGTGCCTTCCATGGCCCGGTTCCCAACGTGATTTGCTGGTGACATGCGAGACCAGGCGATCGGCTTCCCATGCTGCTGCGATCATGACCGCCTGCGAAGGCTGTGCCTATCGATTACCCGGTGTCACCTCGCGAGCAGATTGCGTTTCAGGATCGAAGTAGAGGCGAGGCAGAACCATCGTGTTCGCGCCGAACAGCACGAACTCATAGGCTGCGTCGCCATCGTGCCCCTGCTGGGCGTGAATGTCCTGCGGCGGGGGCGGCAGGACGACGACATCACCCGCTTCGAGGATCCGTTCTTCAATCATCTCAACGTCGGCATGCCCATCGCCGTCGCCAGAATCGTTGCGCTGCCAGACCTGATACCGGTCCCGACCTTTGTACACACCGATCACGCCCCACGATCCATGCGAGTGGATCGGCGTCATCGATTCCGGTCCAAAGCGCGCTCGAACGAGCGTCAGGCCACTCTCGTCGTTGTAGAGAGGAGCGGACTGTCGTCCGGTGTGGATGTTTCCGGTGTAGTCCTCGTGTGATGCCAGCACGTCTGGATCGCGGACGAACGATTCCATCCGGTTCGCGATTCGCTGGAGTCCCTCCTGAGTGGACCCGACCTCGTTCAAAATCGTCTTCACATCGCCAATAAACGTTTCGACCGAGGTGGTTACTGTCATGTTGCCTCCTGGATTCATCGGGCGGATGCGTCGCTCTCCTCGTCGGGTTTCGGCCAGCCATGAGCCAGTTCTTCGGGCGTATAGCGTGAGCGGGTCAATGGCCCGGTCGGTCGCAATTGCAACCGGCGTCGATTCGGGTCCAGTTCGGAATCAACCTGTTCGATGGCGACAGGGCCGTGCCACGGCTCCCAGATGCCACCATAGGGCCGGAAGTTGATGTACAGCCCATCGCCCCAGGTCGCTGCCGCGTCGTATTCCTCCGGCGTCACTGCAATCTCGCCGCGCCACTCTTCGAGCGGCAGGGCTGCACCGACCATCTCGTACGTCAGCAGACACCAACCGCGGGCGACTTCTTCGCCACCCTCGCCCCGGCTGATCGTCCCCGGTAGCGTTTGCGTTTCCACCGGCATGCGTCACTCCTCGTAGCTCGTAATTAAGTCGTTTGCCGTTCTCATGACGGGTTCGATTGTAATGATAGCGTGCAACGCGTCTTTTCGGAGATTGCTGGTCATCTTCCGTCGCCTCGTACACCTTCACAGTTCCAGGCACCGTTCACTCGCGCGATAATCCAACTCATCCGGCAAGATCGAGACGGTCGATCGAAATCGCCCGACATCAACTTGGGACGTGTACGGAGGATTTACATGAGCGCGTTCAACGGCCTGGGGATGCACCTCGGTAATCTGGCGCTAGTGAGCGACGCGGAAACGCGCTCGATCAGTGCCGAGAACTTCACCGGTAATAAGGGCGCAGGCGGAATGGCCGAAGACGGGACCGGCGCCGTCGCTGGACGCGAACTTGGTCAGGGCTGGAAGATTTCACCAAGTATCAATATTGCTGGCTCCAGCACTGTGACGTTGGCCGAGATTGATGGTCCTGGCGCAATTCAACACATCTGGCTGACGGTCCACCCCACCGCCTGGCGACGTCTCGTTCTGCGCTGCTACTGGGACGATGAAGAAACACCATCAATCGAGACGCCGCTCGGCGACTTTTTCTGCAACGGCTGGGGCGTGCGCTGCAACATCAGTTCGATGCCCGTCGCTGTGAACCCTGCCGGAGGGTTCAACTCCTATTGGGAAATGCCCTTTCGCAAGCACGCTCGAATCACCGTAGAGAACCTGACACCAGACGAGGTGCGCGGCTTCTACTACCAGATCACCTATGCACTGACCGAAGTCGAAGACGACCGTGCCTATCTCCACGCGCAGTGGCGACGCTCGAACCCGCTGCCGTACCAGGAGGTGCATACCCTGCTCGATGGCGTGCAGGGACGCGGTCAGTACGTCGGCACGTACATCGCCTGGGGCGTCAACAACAACGGCTGGTGGGGCGAGGGAGCGAACAAGTTCTACATGGATGGTGATGGCGACTGGCCGACGATCTGCGGCACCGGCACCGA